>NZ_LNUO01000174.1:0-7594 GCF_001462175.1 Psychrobacter sp. ENNN9_III | reverse complement strand
AGGACAGTAATTGCTATCCTCTTTTTTATGTTTAAACGGTTTATATATCTAACAAACATCTAAAAAAAGCTTATTTAGCTTTGTTCTTATTTTTAGATTTTTTCTCAGGCTTCTCTTTTTTCGCTTTCTTCAAGGCTTTTTTAAGGTCTTTGAGGTTTTTATTTTGGTCTTTAATGTTTGCCTTAGTGTCTTTTATTTCTTGCTTTATCGCTTTAACTTTTTCTTTATTAGCCATGTTGGACTCCTTGGTTTATGATTTAAAGTGATGGTTACCCACTGTTTGACATTAATATAGTAATCGATGCTAACGGATTAATCCCGCTGTTCCAATAATGTCATTAAGTGGGTGATGTCGTGAATTAATAGTATCAAACCAACCCAACAACACAAGACAGAACTGTATGTCGTATGTAGTGTGTAATACTTGATAGCGTTACGACTATCATCGTCGCAAATGTTGGTGAATAAAGGCTAATAAAATCGAAACCTAATCGTCATATCTAGCCGATATTCATATATGGATAGTCATATCGGCTCATTACTCTTTATTCATAATTTTTCAAATCTATATCATCATTACTGAACGTATGTTCTGTATTTCGGTTATTATTTATAATTATTTTTGAACAGAATAGGGATAAACTACAGTTGACCTATTAGTACGATAGACTACAATGCAAAAAGCTGTCAATAATATAAACTGTCTATATCACCCCGCTAAAAATAATATTTACCCTCTTTTCTATCAATGCGCTTATTTATAGAGACCGATTATGAGTGACCTTCAAGACCCTAATGATAAGCAAGTGTCTAATTCTACATCTGAGTCTGAGTTGCCGCCTTATCGCAACCTTAATACGGCTAAGCATAAACCCTCAATAAAGCTGCCTGTGTGGCTATTGCCTGTACTGTTAGCGGTGCTGGTCATTGGTGTGCTGTTAGGAAAATACTGGGGTGGTAATGACTCGTCTACGGATGAGTCAACCGTTACCTCTGGGACTCAAAGTGATATAGCGCCTACTAATATAGATAACGATCAAGCCGTCTTATCAGTTGAAACCGTGCAGCCGAGTCAAGATAGTGTCGGCAACACACTGAAAGCTGACGGCACAATAAGCGCCAAAGATATTGCAAATGTCAGTGCCAAGGTCAATGGCGTGGCAATTGAACGGGTATTGGTCGAAGAAGGTACGCGCGTCAAAGCCGGTCAAGTGTTGGCGATATTTGATACCGATGCTATGGAGCAGCAGGTCTTGCAAGCGGAAGCAGATGTGGCCGAAGCCGAAGCCACGCTTGCCAATGCGAGTGCAGATGCGGCACGTGTGCTACCGCTACTTGATATAGATGCCATTAGCAGACAAGAAGCAGACCGTTACCGTACTTCTGAGATTCGTGCTAGAGCATCCTTGCAAGCATCGAAAGCTCGCCTGAGCAATCAGCGCCTAAATCTTGAAAATGCAAAAGTCGTTGCGCCAGTGAGTGGGGTAATCAGTGACAAGATGGCTGAGGTCGGCATGGTCGCAGGTGGTGAGCCACTATTTACGATTATTAAAGGGGGGGTTTTAGAGTGGCGTGCTGATATCGATCCTAAGTTAATCGGTGATGTAAACGTGGGTACGCCTGTCAAAGTCAACTTGCCAAGAGACCAGTCGGTGATGGGGCAAGTCAGTCGTATCGCGCCGACAGCGGATAACAACCGTCAAATTACTATCTACGCAAGCTTAAATGACAATTCTGCAGCGCGTGCGGGTATGTACCAAACCGGTGAGTTTTTGCTTGGTAGCGAAAGCATGCAAACGGTGCCCAATAGTGCCATTGTCAGCAATGATGGTTATGATTATGTGATGCTAGTGACGGATATCAAAACCCAGAATGGCAAAACGGTTGGACGTATTCAACAGCAGCGCGTGACCCTAGGAGATCGTATTGGCGACAGCGTCATACTTGCAGAGCCTTTGCCAAACGATGTTAGCTTGGTCAAGCAAGGTGGTAGTTTTTTAAATGATGGTGACTTGGTACGCGTCGTTGAGAGTCAAGCTGTGCAGGCAACATCATGAATATGAATGTATCTACCTATTCAATTAAAAACCCACTTGTTGCGATTTTATTGTTTGTCTTGCTAACACTCGGTGGTTTGTTTGGCTTTCAACAAATGAAAGTGCAGCAGTTCCCTGATATTGATCTACCAGCGGTCGTAGTCACGGTTACTTTGCCCGGAGCCGCACCGTCACAGCTCGAAAATGACGTGGCTAAAAAGATTGAAAACAGGCTAACCAGTATTGAGGGTATTAAGCACATTCGTACTACCTTACAAACAGGTGCTGCGACTATCGCAACTGAGTTTGTGTTAGAAAAAGACATTCAAGAAGCCATGGATGATGTACGTTCAGCTGTCGGTGAGGTACGTGGAGACTTACCAGCAGCTGCTAATGATCCTATTATTACCAAGGTGTCGACAGCAGGATTTCCAGTAGTCACCTATTCTGTGACTGGGAATAATATGAGTGTTGAGGACTTATCATGGTTCGTTGATGACACCATTACCAAGCGCTTATCTGATATTCAAGGGGTAAGCGCTATTAGCCGGATTGGTGGTCTTGAGCGTGAGATTACCGTTGCCGCTGACCCTATCATGCTTAGTGGTTTGCAACTCTCCATCCCTCAATTGTCTCAGCAGATCGCTGGTATTCAGCAAGACAGCGCAGGCGGAGAAGCTGAAGTTGGTACTACGACTCAAACCATTCGGGTGTTGGGTGCAGTAGAACGCGCTCGCGAGCTTAACGATTTACAGATTGCTGTCCCTACTGGAGGCACGCAAGCGTTAGGCCGTATGGCTGAAGTGACGGATGGCGCGGCTGATCCTAGCTCTGTTGCCAAATTAGATGGCGAAACCGTGGTTGCCTTTAACATCACTCGTTCACGCGGTGCCAGTGAAGTTGAAGTCACTAAAAGAGTGGACGCGGCACTGGCACAGTTAAGTGCTGAGATGAGTAATATCGAGGTCGAAAAAGTCTACGACCGTGCGACCCCAGTAGAAGAAGACTATGAGTCTTCATTACGTATGTTGATTGAAGGCGGTATTTTAGCAGTCGTCGTCGTGTTCTTATTTTTACGCAATATTCGTGCAACGATTGTCGCCGCTGTAGCCTTGCCATTGTCGGTCATTCCTACCTTTTTGGGTATGTATCTGTTTGATTTTAGCCTCAATATTATTTCGTTATTGGCGTTATCACTGGTCATCGGGGTGTTGGTCGATGATGCTATCGTTGAGGTCGAAAATATTATCCGCCATTTACGGATGGGTAAAACGCCTTATGAGGCAGCGATGGAAGCCGCTGATGAAATTGGGCTTGCGGTTATTGCCACTACCTTTACCTTAATCGCAGTGTTTTTACCCACAGCCTTTATGGGCGGTGTGGTTGGGCAGTTCTTCCGCCAGTTTGGCTGGACAGCAGCGATGGCTATCTTTGCCTCGCTATTGGTCGCACGTTTAATTACCCCGATGATGGCAGCCTACATTTTGCGACCAGAAAAACATCGGGTCGAAAAACAAAGCGCATTGATGACCTGGTATCTAAAGATAGTGTCATGGACACTTCATCATCGTTGGTTGACCATGGGTGCCACCTTATTATTATTTGTAGGGTCACTAGCTCTAGTGCAGCTGCTACCGACCTCGTTTATTCCTGATAATGACATTGATCAAACGCGAGTAGGCATTGAGCTGACACCCGATGTTGAGCTTGAAGATACCGAGCGGGTGACTGCATTGGCACGTGAGCGTATTTTAGCGTTGCCTGAAGTCGCTCATGTCTTCTCTTCAGTTGGACAAGCACAAGAGGCTATGGGGCCGAACAGCTCTAGCGGTAGTGGCGGCGCAAAAAACATTGCCAGTTTAGATATTGTTCTGACACCGCGTGCCGAACGTATCTCTAAAAAGGAGATTGAACAACATATTAGCGCCATATTGACAGAAGTACCCAGTGCGCGCTTTACAGTAGGGCTATCGAGTGGCGGCGAGACCGGATATAGCTTTTCATTGACCAGTACCAATCCGCAAGTGTTGGAGCAGACCGCGCAACAAATCATGACGGATATCCGCGCGCTACCAATTGCAGGTGCTGTCACCAGCGATCGCAGCTTACCGCAACAAGAGCTGACTGTGACTCCTGATCGGCTAGCGATGGCAGATAAAGGTGTCACCACGCAAGATATCGCAACCACCTTACGAATAGCGACAGTAGGTGACTATGAACAGCGCCTGTCTAAGCTCAATTTAGATACGCGGCAGATTCCTATCGTGGTGCGCTTACCTGATGTGGCCAAACAAAATGTCAATCAGTTAGAAGGCTTGTATGTACCTAGTACAAACCCAGCCGGTCAAGGTGTGCGTGTCGGTGAAGTCGCTGACCTCAATTTTGGTACAGGACCTGCAAAGATCAGCCGTCTCGATCGTGAGCGTTCAATCACTATTACAGTGCAGCCTGGTACAGGTGAGCTTGGTGAATTGGTAGATGCAGTCAAAAACACCCCTACCATGCAGCAACTACCAGCCTCTATTACAATGATTGCACAGGGTCAAGCGGAAAACATGGCTGAGCTATTTAGCGGTTTTGTTATTGCTATGTCGGTGGGTATTATCTGTATCTTAGGCGTCTTAATTCTACTCTTTGGTAAGCTTTTACAACCCTTTACTATTTTGATGGCGCTGCCGTTATCGATAGGCGGTGCATTTGTAGGTTTGGTTATTACAAGCAGTAGCTTATCCATGCCGTCGATGATTGGTTTTATTATGCTGATGGGTATCGCCACCAAAAACTCTATTTTATTAGTCGATTATGCCATTATTGCGCAAAACAGAGGTCTAGCACGTTTTGAGGCCATCATCGATGCCTGTCGCAAGCGCGCCCGTCCTATCATTATGACCACTATTGCGATGGGTGCTGGCATGTTACCGCTCGTGTTTGGCTGGGGTGATGCCGATCCTACCTTTAGGCGTCCGATGGCAGCTGCTGTGTTAGGTGGTCTGGTAACCTCGACGTTATTAAGTTTGGTCGTGATTCCAGTCGTATATACTTTGATGGATGACTTGTCAGGATGGTTCGCTAAATGGTTGATTCCGCACGGTAAAGATAACGACAGTCCAGCTGCTGATAAGTTATAGTATTAGGAAGTTTTATTAAAATAAATAGGGCATAAAGCAATAGCACAGCAGGGAAGTAAGCCCTCTATAAAACTAACTAACGATTATAAACAAAGGAATGTCATTATGAGTCAGCTTCCATTTTCTAAAACAATATCGTCTTATCGTAAACCTTTAATGGCGTTACTTGTGATGGCAGGTGGTTTCACTAGCAGTTATGCTGCTACTTACCACATTGATCCTACTCATGCTAACGTGCGCTTTGTCATTGACCACTTTAATACGTCTACTAATACTGGCGGTTTTTATAATATAACCGGGCAGATAGAGTATGAGCCAAAAGCAAAGACAGGTGACGTCTCGTTGGTCATCCCTATAAACTCTATAAATACTGGCAACAAAGCTTTCGACTTGGCGTTAAAAAGCCCTGACTTCTTTGATGTAGAGAAGTTTCCATTGGCTTATTTTCAGTCGACCAAATGGCACTTCGGCGATGAAAAAACAGGCTCGCAAGTCACACAAGTTGATGGTAACTTGTCTTTACATGGTGAGACGCATCCAGTGTCTTTGACGGCTACCAAGTTTAACTGTTACTTTAATATTATGCTAAAAAAACCAATCTGCGGTGGTGATTTCACTACTACGATAGATCGGACAAAGTGGGGCATTAGCAAATATGTCTTACTCGGCATCACTAAGGATGTAACCCTTAATATCCAGATTGAAGCAGCGAAGCAGTAGTTTGATAGGTTTAGAATCTAGGGCGTGTCCTCAATTCAGTTGATGGTCATCTAAATGGGTCAAAAATGGCTAAATTTTGCCAAACAGCATTAAATAGCTAGGCAATATCTTGATATTATCTGCGCTATTTTTCTTGTTTGACAGCAATTTATCTTATTTTTATCACCATTTTTAAAATGAGGACACGCTAGTATCTCTGAGTTTTGTGAATGCTCAACAGACCCTAAGCGTTACCTATCAAATCTAGCCTTGTTTCAAGATATAGGGTTTCAGATATAGCTGTGAATTTTAAAAGTACTTATCTACCTTAACGAAAAATGTACTGTTGCTACGCTCATAAAGTGGCAAGTTACTATCAATTTTCTGATATTCGTAGTTTAACTTAGGTGTAAAACCCTGCCAACTAAGTTTTTTATGTCCTAGGGTTGTACTAAATTGATATTCATCGTCTTTACGTTTTTCGCCATAAAAGAAATTATCTTCTTTAAAATCTCGCTGAGCGTAACGCAGACTGCTTCTCACACTAATATTTTCTCCAGAAAAAGCCATTCCTCCACGTATACCTTGACGATCTGATGATTCGGCCTGATCCGCTAGATCATCACGCATGAAATCAGCACCAGCATAAACCAACCATCTAGGTTTGGGTTGATAAAGCAAAATCCATGCGATGCTATTAGCATGACCATCGTAGTAACTCGCTAAATCGTCATCTGTATAGCGTTTCTGTATGTGAGAAAGATTACCAGAAATTTGCCACTGATCTGATATTTTTCGATTGTACTCTAATGTCAAACCGTAATTTTGATTATACTGACTTCCGCCTAGTAGGTTTTGCCCTGCAATTGCTACAGCGCCCCATGACCGTTCGATATTTTTTGTGACGATATCCTAAGTTTGCTTGCAGCGTTAATTCACTATAGTCACTATTGTCCCAGTAATTTACACCTTCCGTATCTATGCTCGTATAAGCGTAATGATTGCCCATTATATTTTTTTCTTTTGCAGCACCAACGTTGTATCGTATTCCATGCGCCTCTTGTGGCAATGAATCATCACTACGAATAAATGTAGCTTCACCAACTACTAATTCTCTTATATCGGATGCTTGATTAACGTTATCAGTAGACTCATAACTAAGGTTAAAATTAGGCTGCCATTCTTGGGATTTTTTTTATACTAGCCAAAACCTGACCAACTAAAGACTGTAATGGCGGTGCAAGATAAGGCGCAGCGGTTTCTAATTCAGTTTTTGCTTCGGCATAGCGCTTGTCTTCATACAGCATCATTGCCAAATCAAACCTTGGGTAATGTAAATCTGGTTGACGAGCTAATATCTGTCGGTACAAGGTGATAGCTTCTTTTTGACGACCTTGATGCCGATACAATGCTCCTAATCCATAATCGTATAGCGTTGGATCAAAGTTTGTAGCGGTACGATATTGACCCAATAACTTCTCTAGTTCTAGCCAATCTTTATGGATAATAGCAAAATTGATTCTTTCTTCTAGGCTGCTATTTTCTTTTGTTGGTGCAGGATTCGGTGTATCAATATCAGGTTGATTCAGTAGTAATTCTGGTTGTATTTGTGGAATATTCTGAAAAAACACGTTTTGGGCAGGGGGTACTTCCTGCGCGAGAACTGGTGTAGATAAAGTGATACAACAGGCTATATAGAGCTTTATTTTCATTAACTTTTACCGATATCAT
>NZ_LNUO01000173.1:0-23551 GCF_001462175.1 Psychrobacter sp. ENNN9_III | reverse complement strand
CTGACAGTTTATTTATATTTAATCACTGTTCACATCTGATAACTGTTCATATCATTTGACTCACACCACTTCTTGGCATATATTCAATGGTTGCTGATAATAATATGATGACTTTTGGTCGCACATAAAAGGCCCTGATGGCATCATAAAAAATGGACTGCGTCATAAACAATGGAGTGTACAGAGTGAAAATATACAGTCATGAAAACCTAAGCCTGCATAGACCACTGCCTTATTTTTCTTATGGAAAAATGCATGAGCCGCTAGAAATACCGGAGCGTATGGTCGAGATGTTAAAAGCACCAGCGGCATTGGGGCTGGAGGTTACAAATGCTAAAGAGATCGGGATGGGACCAATCTTAGCGGTGCATGACTTTGGTTATGTTGAGTTTTTAAAACACGGCTTTGATGAATGGATGGCCGTAGAAGAGGACTTAGGCGCCCAAGTACAGACAGGGATTTTTGTGCCGTATGACAATCCTGGACTGGGTATCATGGCAAAAGCGGCCAAATATCAGGCCGATGATAGCGCGCCAATCAGTGAGCATTCGTGGATATCTATCTATTGGTCAGCGCAGACGGCGCTTAATGCGGCCGAAGCCCTGCTCAATGATGACAGCGACTCAAGCAATGAAACCGATATACAACTTTGCTTTTCACGGCCGCCCGGTCACCATGCACGTAGAAGCGCTGCAGGTGGATTTTGTTACCTAAACAACGCTGCCATCATCGCAGAACATTTACGGCAAAAATATGCCAAAATAGCCATTATCGATACGGATATGCATCACGGTCAGGGTATTCAAGAGATATTCTACGAGCGTAAAGATGTCCTATATACCTCGGTACACGGTGATACTGTCAATTTTTATCCGGGCGTCACCGGTCATGAATTTGAGAGAGGGACGGGTGAGGGAGAGGGTTATAACGTTAACTTTCCGATGCCACATGGGACTGATGAGGAAGGCTTTTTTGAGTATGTCGATAAATCCATCGATACCATGAAGACCTTTGATCCTGATGTCATCGTCCACGTCTTAGGGTTTGATGTCTACAAAGATGATCCAGAAGCGAGATGTAAAGTCAGTACAGAAGGCTTTAAGATATTGGCGCAAAAAATGAGAGCGTTAAACAAACCTTTATTGGCGCAAAAAATGAGAGCGTTAAACAAACCTTTGATTGTGCTGGTAGAGGGTGGCTATTATATCCAAAAGCTCAATGAGAATTTGCAGGCGTTTTTATCAGGGCTAGTAGGAGAAGATAGCTAATCATTTGTCCGATTATTCGATAAATATGGCTCCAATAAAAGCTGACTTAACATGCAAAGGACACGGTATCGATTATCGTGTCTTACTTTGTATTGTCTTATATTTATCCATTGGTAGCCTAAGTTTTGATAGATCTTTTGGCATATAAATGCCAAGTAAGCTTTATAACGCTTATCCAACCTGTCAATTTACGCTATAATCATCAGCAATTTATCCAATCTAGTCGCATAAAGGGGCTGTAAGTCATGATTAATACCAAAATATATAAGTCCATTTATGTGCTAGCTGAAAAGCTACTAGAAGCCGATAGCAAAAATGATCAAGAGAGTTTTGACGCACTGTATGGACAGCTAAAAAATCTTTGCATTGAAAATGAGAAGAGTGATAAAGATCACCCAGAGCAATGGGAGACGCTCGCTGACTTCACCGAAGACTTAGAGGCTGCGCTCATTATTTATGAAAAAGCACTCAAAAAAGCCATCGCCATTAATTCAAAAGATCATATGGCATCGATTGCGTTTTCTATGGCGGAGTTACAGATTGAGTTGGGTCAAACAGACGCGGCTCTCACCAGTCTAAAAAACGCCAAAACCAGTGCCAACAAGATAGAAGACAAAGAATTTAAAGCTGAGATAAACAAGCTGCTCGCCACGCTATCGGCGAAGTAAAGTCATACAGATTGGCGTTTGAGCAGCTTTGGCTCAAAGTCAAACGCCTATACTTAAGCGCGTCTGCTTGCCTTTTGTAGAAAAATTGTCCAAAATGCTGCAACGAAATCGTATTAGCGGGTTCGTTGCAAATTTACCTCATTGTCATGTTTGTTTTAGTATTCATTGTATTGAGGTTTTTTTTAATAAGGAAGTTAATAGGAATATTGCTATGGGTTCAATCAACCACGAAGAACGCGTCCGTCATGAAGGTTTGCGTGAAAAAATCATGTCTGCTGAACAGGCAGCTTCATTTGTACAAAATGGCATGACGCTTGGTGTCGCAGGATTTACAGGTGCAGGCTACCCAAAATTTGTCCCAACTGCTATCGCTAATCGTGCCAAAGACGCTCATGCTCGTGGCGAAGCGTTTGGCATTGGCATGCTAACGGGTGCGTCCACCGCTCATGACTGTGACGGTGTATTGGCAGAAGCCAACTGTATTAATTTTCGTGCGCCATTCCAATCTGATCCTGCCATGCGTAACCACATCAACGCTGGTAACACTCACTACGTTGATATGCACTTATCACACTTTGAGCAGCAGGTTCGTTTTGGCTTCTATGGCGATATGGACATTGCCTTGATTGAAGCGACAGGTATCACGCCCGAAGGAAAAATCATTCCTTCAATGGGCATTGGTACCAACAACCAGTGGCTCAAAACTGCCAAAAAAGTCATCATCGAAGTCAACTCGCGTCAAAGCATGATGTTAGATGGTATGCATGATATCCCAGCAGACCTTGATGAGCCGCCGTTCCGTCAGCCAATTCCTATTGTCAAGCCAGATGATCGCATCGGTACGCCGTACCTAGAGTGTGATCTCGATAAGATCATCGGTATCGTCATGACCGATGCGCCAGATCGTAATAGCAAGTTTGCAGATCCAGATGAAAACTCTAAAACGATTGCGTCACAAATCATCGAATTCTTAGATCATGAAGTCAAAAAAGGCCGCTTGCCAAAAAACCTATTGCCGCTACAGTCTGGTGTGGGTAATGTGGCAAACGCTGTATTGATGGGTCTACAAGACAGCCCGTTTGATGATTTGATGGGGTATACCGAAGTACTGCAAGACGGTATGCTTGATCTGGTACTTAGTGGCAAAATGAAGTCAGCGTCGGCCACGGCATTGTCGTTTAGCCCAGATGCTTTGCAGCGCTTCAATGACAATATCGAGTTTTTGAGTGACAAGCTCGTACTGCGCCCGCAAGAATTCACCAACCATCCAGAGGTTATCCGTCGTCTTGGTATTATCGCTATGAATGCGATGATCGAAGCGGATATTTATGGTAACGTCAACTCAACCCATATCATGGGTACCAAGATGATGAATGGTATCGGTGGTTCGGGTGACTTTACTCGTAACTCGCATTTCTCGTTCTTTGTGAGTCCATCTACGGCTAAAGGCGGCGCTATCTCTACTATCGTGCCGATGGTATCGCATCATGATCACTCTGAGCACGATGTGATGTTTTTGGTGACGGAGCAAGGGTTTGCTGATTTGCGTGGTAAATCACCGCGTCAACGGGCGCAGGCGATCATCGATAACTGTGCGCACCCAGACTATCGCCCAATGCTGCAAGACTACTATGACCGTGCCGCCAAGGCCAGTGGGCTACAGACGCCGCATCTTCTAAATGAAGCATTGTCAT
Source organism: Psychrobacter sp. ENNN9_III (assembly GCF_001462175.1). Taxonomy (NCBI): domain Bacteria; kingdom Pseudomonadati; phylum Pseudomonadota; class Gammaproteobacteria; order Moraxellales; family Moraxellaceae; genus Psychrobacter; species Psychrobacter sp. ENNN9_III. The sequence continues at coordinate 19,921 of NZ_LNUO01000173.1, read as the reverse complement.
GGCATCAGCGTTTTGTTGAGACGGGCGATATGCGTCTTAATAAAATGCGCATCGCTGTATAAGTGATTTATCGTTCTAAATTTGTAGCAGTAAAATAGTATTAACGTCTCTTATCTATCATTAGGTAAGAGGCGTTTTTTTATATCTAAAAATAGCTTCTAAATCGCTGTAGTCAGTTCACAATAAAAGAGATACGCTTAAAATAGCGTTCTGCTGGTATAAATTTTCCTCGCTTGCTGTGCGCTTTGCACTCCAGAGGCTTCAAAAAATTCATCCCAGCAGTACTGTGTTCTTTTTAGATTGAAACGACTATAGCAATTGATAACTATTTAGCTATCGAAAATATACCCAAACTTTACCCATTAAAACTCAATAAAATCTATAGGATAAAAAATGTTTTCACTCAAAACGTTAATGGTGAGTCTTGCTTTCGGATTCACATTGGTAGGCTGTAGCTCAGCCGCTTCTAAGGACAATAGCGCAGAAGAAGTCATCATTTATAGTAACGCCGACGAAGAAGCGGTAGAAGTCATCCAAGCGGTATTAGATCAAGCAGGCTATGAAGGTCAATATATTTTCCAATCCTTTGGCACCGGTGAGCTTGGCGGGCGCTTGTTGGCGGAAGGTAAGAATATAGAAGCAGATCTTGTGACCATGAGCTCATTTTATTTAGAGAGCGCACAAGCCAAACATTCGATGTTTAAGGATGTCAGCTTTGAGGTCAATCCCCAAGTCGCAGTACCTAGTTACTATGCGCCCATTTTAAGCTTTACTGGAGCAATCATTTTAAATACCAAAGAGATGGCCGCGCAAAACCTACCCAGACCAACCAGCGCCAAAGATTTGGCAAAGCCCATTTATAAAAACAAAATTGCGATGGTTGATCCCAATGGCTCATCGACCGGTTGGTTATTTGTGCAGAATATCACTGCTGCCTATGGCATGGATGCCGAAGGACAAACACTCATGAATAGTATTCGTGAAAACGCCGGACCAAATTTAGAATTATCAGGATCAGGCCCATTGAAGAAAGTCATGGCAGGTGAGGTGCCAATCGGTTTTGGCATGCGTCATCAAGCCGTCGTTAATAAAGCAGAAGGGCTACCCATTGATTACATCGATCCAAGCGAAGGCAACTATACGCTGAGTGAGTCCGTTGCGGTCGTCGATAAAGGCGATAAAACCAATCAAAATGCCATGAAAATGGCTGAAGTCATCGTCAAGAATGCACGCCCCAAGCTGCTAGAGATATACCCAAATATCATCTACGACGGCGAGACGGTGGCATCTGAAAACCAAATCAAAAATGTAAAAACCTATGCTGAGCCGCTTACCGCTGAGCTATTAGATAGGCATCGGGCGTTTTTTCACGGTCAAAAGCTATAAGTTAGGCAGCGCTCGCTAAATGTTAAAACTTGTCAAATTATTAAAAATAGAGAAAGTCATGATGGAATCAATAAAAAAGCTTTCTGAGAAAAAATACGATGTGGTAATCGTCGGTGGCGGCATCATCGGTCTTGCCAGCGCTTATGCCGCGGTGAAAAAAGGGCTGAGTGTGGCACTGGTCGAGCGTGAGTCACAAAATAAAGACGCGTCGGTGCGTAACTTTGGTTTTGTCACCGTCAGTGGACAGCAGCGCGGGACGCATTGGCAACGAGCCATGCATACGCGTGATGTCTGGGCAGATGTAGCACCCAAAGCAGATATCGAGGTGGCACATCGAGGCCTGCATATGCTTATTCAGCGCCCAGAAGCGATGGACGTGGCGGAGGCGTTTTTAGAGACAGAGATGGGCGCGGATTGTCGATTACTGACGCAAACTGAAATAGCTAAAAATGCCCCTTATCTGAAAGACGGCTTGGGCGTGCTGTATAGCCCTCATGAGCTCAGAGTCGAGTCAAAAACCGCTATCAGTAAATTGGCCAATTGGTTACATCAAGTGCACGGCGTGGATTTTTATAATAAAACCACTGTGCAATCGATTGAGCTGCCCAAGGTCTATACCAGCCGAGGTACGCTGCAAGCAGAGCATTGCGTGGTCTGTCCCGGTACAGATTTGCATAGCTTGTATCCTGAGACGTTAGCGCAGGCACAGGCCAAACTTTGCACACTCAATATGCTGCGCGTCATGCCCAAAAAACCATTTAAGCTAAATGCCGCGGTGATGTCGGATTTAAGCTTGGCTCGTTATGATGGGTTTGCCCAATTACCTGAAGCAAGAGGGTTGATTGCTTTATTAGACGATGTTCAGTCAGCTGAGCGCAAAGCAGGCGTCCATCTGATCGTGGTGCAATCCGCCGACGGCTCCCTCATCATTGGTGATAGCCATGATTATAGCGACAGAGAGCTGCCATTTAGAGATGTGCGTCTTGATGATTTAATCATTAAAGAGTTTCATCAAGTGATGGGTATTGGCGAGATTGACATCGTCCAGCATTGGCTAGGTGTCTATCCCAGCGCAGACGATGTGGTGTTTAAAGCCACTCCAGAAAAAGGCGTGGTTGTCGGCTCTGTCACTGGCGGCACTGGTGCCTCGACAGGCTTTGCATTTGGTGAAGAATTAATTGATCTAGTATTGGAGTCAAAATAATGAGCACAGATATAAATAGTATTAAAGAACAATTCAATCATATTAAATTATGTGTTTTTGATATGGCAGGCACCACGGTCAATGAAGACAATCTGGTGTATAAAACGGTACGTGATGCGATCAATCAAGCGCTTATCGATGAGGATAAAGCGGATAAAGCAGTTGATCTGGATATTTGCTTAGCCTTCGGTGCTGGCAAGGAAAAACGCCAAGCCATTACTGACATACTAAATGAATTGGATATCGCAGGTGATGAGGTTGAATCACTTACCGATACCGCGTTTACGATCTTCAAAACCCGATTGGCCAAGGCTTATACCGCAGAGACTTTGGCATCCTTTGAGGGTATGCTGGAGCTGTTCAATAAGCTAAAAGAAACGGGTAGAAAGGTAGTCTTAAACACGGGCTATGATGCAACCACTGCCAATAACATATTGACTATCTTGGGTTGGTCGGTGGGTAATGAGATTGACGCCTTGATCACAGCGGATGATGTGCGCCATGGGCGTCCTGCGCCAGATATGATCACGCTTGCTATGGAAAATTTTGGGATCAAAGACTCAATGCAAGTACTCAAAGCTGGCGATAGCGGCATCGATATTGAAGAAGGTAAAAATGCCAATTGTGGTCTTTGTATTGGCGTTCTATCAGGCGCGCAAACCCGCGCTCAGCTTGAGCAGCATGCGCCAGATATGGTGCTGCGAAGACTGACTGATTTGGCTGAGTTGATTTAACCGCTCAGGTAGTTGTAGTTATAGCAGATGTAATAAACGATTGATAATATATCGAGGGCTCCATTGCGATGGAGCTTGTTTTGTTTTTATTATCTCAAAAAATCCTCCGCCAACTGTTTTATATAAGATAGCGGAGGACTCGGTATGTTACTGTAATATTTAAAATAAAACCTTATTTATTGATAAATTTTAATTTAAAATCAATAACTTATACTATTCGACTGTGACACTCTTGGCCAAGTTACGTGGCTGATCGACGTCTGTACCGCGCATAACGGCTACATGGTACGACAACAGTTGCACAGGGACACTATAAACGATCGGTGCTAATATCTCGCAGACATCAGGTACATAGACCACGTGCAGTCTATCCTCGCCCACCATTTGGCTGGCTTCACTGGCGAATACAAATAGCTCACCGTGGCGCGCGTGTACCTCTTGCATATTGGCTTTGAGCTTGTCAAACATGCTGTCTTTTGGTGCAAGTACAACGATTGGCATGTCTTTATCTACCAATGCCAATGGACCATGCTTAAGCTCGCCTGCCGCGTAGCCTTCAGCATGGATATAAGAGATTTCTTTCAGCTTAAGCGCGCAGATTTCTTTCAGCTTAAGCGCGCCTTCTAAAGCAATTGGGAACTGCAAACCGCGACCTAAGAACAGACAGCTCTTCTTCTCTTCAAAGCTTTCACTCATCGCTTTAATAGGCGTATCAAGCTTTAGGCTGGCATGAAGCTGACCCGGTAGCTTATGTAAGTTTTCTAACAATGATGTCAAACGCTCATTATCGATACGCTGTTGTACGACCCCAATCTTTAATAATAATAGCACTAGCGCGACAAGCTGGGTGGTAAAAGCTTTAGTAGAAGCCACACCGATTTCAGGGCCTGCAAGCGTTGGCAAAAAGATATCCGTCTCGCGCACTAGCGATGACGTTGGCACGTTACATAGTGCCAAACTGACTAACCCTTCTGGTTTGTGCTTTTGAATCTCACGTAGCGCTGATAAAGTATCGGCTGTTTCACCTGATTGTGAGATACAAACGACGAGCGAATTGTCGACGACGACAGGATTACGATAGCGGAACTCACTTGCGATTTCGACCGAGCAGGGTAGGCGTGTTAAATTTTCAAACCAATACTTTGCGACCATACCTGCATGATAGCTGGTACCACAAGCGAGCACTTGAATGTGTTTAACACCAGCGAGCTTGGTTTCGTGACGCTCTAAAAAGTCATCGCGTAGTTTGGCTGTTTCACCATTATCTACCGCCATCTCAACCGTACGAGCGACCGCATCTGGCTGCTCATAGATTTCTTTGAGCATATAATGCTTAAACTCGCCCTTATCGGCGTTGTGCTGCTTGGCATCTATCTCATGAACTTTGCGACTGACTTCTATGCCATCTGCATAAACACGAATATGTTCACGCGTAATATTGGCAATATCACCTTCTTCAAGATACATAAAGCGGTTGGTGACTGGCAATAGCGCCAATTGATCTGAAGCAATAAAATTCTCACCGATACCCACGCCGATGACCAAAGGTGAGCCTAAACGTACGGCAATCAGCTCTTCTGGGCTGTCTACATGAACGATTCCAAGGGCAAATGCACCATGTAATAACGGCGTAACTGTGCGAACTGCTTCTAGTAGATCCGATGTTTTTTGATAAACATCATTGATCAGATGCGCAACTACTTCGGTATCTGTCTGCGAGGTAAACTCATAACCTTTGGCAATCAACTCTTCTTTTAGTTCAGCATAGTTTTCGACAATACCATTATGAACCACAGCGATTTTACCTGAGACATGTGGATGCGCGTTACGTTGTGCAGGCTCACCATGAGTTGCCCAGCGTGTATGCGCAATACCAATATGACCGTCAAAATTGGCTGGATCATTAGCGACTGCATTAACCAATGCCAATACTTTGCCTACTTGACGTTCACGATGTAATTCACCGTTACGAATGACAGTTAAGCCAGCAGAATCATAGCCTCGATATTCCAAACGCTTTAGGCCTTCAAGTAAAATATTAGCGATATTACGCTCAGCAACTGCGCCTACAATTCCGCACATAGCTATTCCTTAAGTTAAATTTTTAATGATGTTAGACAAATAAAAGTGAATCAAAAACAATGTAAGTGAATCAAAAACAATGTATACAAATCAGTAGTGAGTAAATAAGCTTTAAGTATTTAAAAGTTATTTAATATATAAGTCATATTATTAAGCAGCACCGCAAAATTGCCGCGCTGCTCAAGTTGGTCATAATCTTGCTACTAAGCGCTTAACTATAAACTTACTACTATCAGCTAACTATTTCGTCTTTTTAGTTGGACGTTGAAAATCTGCTTTTTTGTACCTGACGAGCACGGCCTAAAGCCAAGGCATTGCTATCGACATCTTCTGTAATTACAGATCCTGCCGCAACCACCGCAGTATCGCCAACCGTTACTGGAGCAACCAAACTCACATTGGAGCCAACAAAAGCATTATCCTTAATAATAGTTTGTGACTTATTTACGCCATCATAATTACAGGTAATAACCCCAGCGCCAATATTGACATCGGTACCGACGGTCGCATCACCGACATAACTTAAGTGGTTAACTTTACTACCATGACCGATAGTCGACTTTTTAATTTCAACAAAGTTGCCAACTTTACTGTTGTCAGATAATACAGTTTCAGGACGCAAGTTTGCAAAAGGACCAATATCAACGCCAGCACCGACTTCTGCGCGATCAAGCACGCAGTACGGTTTGATATGACAAGCATTGCCAATCTGAGTATTTTTGATAACGCAACCAGCTTCGATGTATACATTGTCGCCCAAAGTACAGTCGCCCTCGAAAACCACACCGACATCGACGAACACATCTTGACCCACGCTTAGCGTACCACGTATATCAACGCGAGTCGGATCAGCAAACTGTACACCAGCTTCTTGCAAGTCAGCGACCAGTTTGTTTTGCCAAGTACGCTCTAAGCTGGCTAATTGTTGGCGGTTGTTAACCCCTTCAATCTCAAACGTATGTTCAGGCTCGATTGCTGCAATCGTCACACCATCAGCAACCGCCATTTTTACGATATCGGTCAAATAGTATTCTTGTTGTGCATTATCATTTGATAATTCAGGCAAGTATTTATGAAGCAGAGCATTATCAACGCAATAAATGCCACTGTTAATCTCTTTGATATCTTGTTCATCTGTACTAGCGTCTTTTTGCTCAACGATGGCTTCCACATTCCCTGAATCATCACGCTTAATACGACCCAATCCAAATGGGTTGTCTACTGTCAAAGTCAACATCGACATACCATCAGTGTTCGCAGTTTTTAGTGTCGTTAAAGTCTGACAGCTTACTAATGGCACATCACCATATAAAATAAGGCTTTGACCATCTTGTGGCAATTGCTCTAAGGCAACCTTAACAGCGTGACCTGTACCTAGCTGTTCAGTCTGTGCAACCCACGTAATTGGCAGATGTGCGTATTGATTATCCATTGCTGTCTGTACTTGGTCGCCGCCAAACCCATAAACCACAATAGTCTTAGTAACAGTCAACTCATCACAAGTATCTAGGACATGTCCTAATAAAGGTTTGCCTGCCAATGTCTGCAGAACTTTTGGCTTAGCAGACTGCATACGCGTGCCTTTTCCGGCAGCAAGGATAATCACAGAAAGGGAATTTGTCATAAGTACTCTATAATAGGTGTAACAGAATATGATAGGATTATAACGCAATTGTCGAGAAAAACATATTCATTTAAGTGAATATTATAATGCTTTGTTATCGTTAAGTTTATAGTAATGAGTTAGTTTGTAACATCATTTGACTAATTAACAACTGTTTATACTAGCATACCAAGCATTACAACGACCCATACAACTGCAGCCATAATCCCAGCGATGATGTCATCAAGCATAATACCAAGACCACCTGACACCTTTTTATCTGCCCAACCGATTGGTGGTGGTTTAATAATATCAAAGAAGCGGAAAAGTACAAATGCGATGACAAGAGCAATAATAGACAAACTTTGTGAAATATCGTGCCAAAAATTTGTAACAGTAATACCCGTATAAGAAAAAGGCAATAAAGTAATCCACATACCAGCCCACTCATCCCAAACGATATGCGGATCATCATGTCCTTGCATCAAATCAGAGGTACGACCGCATATCCAGATACCAATAATGCAAGATAGTATTGTGATAATCAGAAACGGTACAAAACCTAAGCTCAGTAGTGGTATGGCGACGATTAATCCACCAACCGTACCCCATGTGCCGGGGGCGCGACGTGGTAGGCCACTGCCCAGACCAATACCAAGCCAATAAACAATACGGTCAAGTAGGCTAGCATTAGTAGGTAGAGGTGGGCAATCGTTTGCTTTACGAATATCGGGTTTAGATAAGTCATGATCCGTCATGGATTAACCTGCAAAATGTTGGTAACCAGTAAGAGTAGGCCAAGTGGCAAAAGGGTTAGGGTGCGTAGGCGTTACTGGCTGTCCCTGATAAAAAAGCTTTGGTGGTAAACCCTTGACAGTATCTGCCTCGCTTAAGGCTATCACTTCACCAATACAGGTCACAGGTGTGTTGCTGCTATCTATAGGTGGCTCGATATTAGCAGGTAAGGTAAAAGCCAATTCATAATCATCGCCACCCGCTAGTTGACATAGCAAGCGCTCAGATAAATCAACACTTGCTAGGGGTTGGCTAGTCGGCAGCTGCTCCAAATCAATGCGCATCCCAACAGCGCTCTGCTCGCAGATGTGACCAAGGTCTTGGTACAGGCCATCTGAGATATCTATCATTGCCGTCGCACCAATCTGCGTCAGCGCTGCACCTAATGTGATACGAGGCGTAGGCATATGCAAACGATGAGCAAGCTCTAGGCCTTGGCTGCTATTAGGATGTTGTAAGGCATAAGCAGCATCACCAAGCGTCCCTGAGACATAGACTTTGTCGCCGACTTGGGCGCCTGAGCGGTAGACTGCTGGCGTGCTTGCGGCTAGTAACCCTTGCGCGCTAACACTGAGTACTAAATTCTCACTGCGCGTGGTATCACCGCCAATAAGGGTCACGTCAAACAGCTGGCAGGCATGAAATAAGCCTTTAGCAAAGTTTGTAAGCCAAGTCTCAGTTGCCAAACGCTCAGGCAGTGCTAGCGCCAGCAAAATACTATGCGGCGTTGCGCCCATAGCAGCGATATCTGAGACATTGACTGCCACTGCTTTATAACCAATTTGGAAGGCCAGTTTGTTTATTTCATCCCAATCGGCACTAAAGTGTCGACCTTGAACCAAGGTGTCAATACAACTAACTAAGCGCGCCCCTGCCGATAATGCCATTACTGAAGCATCATCACCAATACCTTTTTCGACATCATCAGGTAAACGATATCTTGCTTGTACTTGTGAGAATATGCGCTTGATCAGCTCAAATTCATTCATGATTATTCTTGGTTTTTTGGATCAGTATTGTCATCTTTTTCGGCATTATCTTTTTTACGCGCCTTAAAGTCACTAATATTAGCACTGGCTTTACTAGCACTATTGCGTTTGACGTTGGTTTTATTAGCACTGATACGTGGCTTATTTGAAGCAGTTGGTTTTTCTTCAATGGCATGTGTATCGGCAGTGTTATCTGTATCGGTTTTTACCACAGGTTTGGCAGCCGTTTTTTGTGAGGTGCGTAGATTGGCTTTGGTATCTGCTTGTACTTCCACTTCGCGTAGCTCAACTGCCATTTTATCAAGGACAGCGTTAATCAATTTATGGGCATCAGTGGCACCAAAGTGATTATTAAGCTTCATAGCTTCATCTAACACCACTTTATAAGGAATCTCTAAGCGGTTTTGCAGCTCATAAGCACCAATCAATAAAATAGCATGTTCAACGGTATCCAATTTGTCGATGTCGCGGTCAAGATGTTGACTAATAAGTGTGTCTAGCGCCTCGATTTGCTCTGGGATATCACGCATCATTTCGTGATAGTAGCCAATATGCACGGTATGCATGGCGTTGGTGGCGCGGGTACGAGCAGCAATATCATGCGGTGCATTGTCCTTCCAGCCAAGTTTGCCGTCTATATCGAAACGACGGTCGGTGACGAGCCATTCGTACAGGCCTTGCATGGCAAAACGTCGTGCCTTACGGACAGCGGTATGACTGGTCTTATAAGAAGACTCACTCATATCAAAGTTTTGCTCACCTGCGCTACTGCTCGCTACACTGATTGCTTGTTGGGTATCGGATTGCTCGGTTTTTGCCGCATTAATGGCACGCTTGAGTTGGTCAGTCATAGGGGGTCAATACCTAGGTTTTAAGTAACTATTCTGTAAGAAATAGCATAAAAATAAAAGATGTTAAATAGTAGTCGGCTGGCAAATGGTGTCAGTCAGTTTTACATACTTACAATACGTATGTTGGAGCCATGATTAGACCATTGCCCCAACTTAAATCATAAAAAATAATACTTGTAGGCGAATCAATATGATTAGCCATTGACGTCTATTAGTAGATATAACATTAAGCGTCGTCGCTTTCATCTTCGATATCTAGCTGTGATAAAACGGCCAACATCTCAAGGACAACCATCGCTGCTTCTGAGCCTTTGTTACCGGCTTTGGTGCCTGAGCGTTCAATCGCCTGCTCAATGCTATCCGTGGTGAGGACACCGTTAGCAACAGGGATGTTATAGTCAATCGCAACGCTGCTTAAACCTTTGGCAGATTCGCTAGCGACAAAGTCAAAATGCGGTGTGCTACCACGGATAATCGCACCTAACGCAATGATGGCATCAAAACGATCAGATTCAGCGGCGCGCTGAGCGACCAAGGGCAATTCAAAAGCACCCGGCACGCGAATGACAGTAATATTGCTACCTAAAACGCCATGACGTAGTAGGGCATCGATTGCGCCATCTACCAATGATTCAACGACAAAACCGTTAAAGCGACCAACGACGATACCGATACGGACCTCTTCGTTTTGATGTAAGTTGCCATCAATATGGGTAACGTCATTGCGCTGCTGTTGTAAATTCGACATAAAAAATCCTTCTGAATTAGGGGTAAATGAAAATATATGAATCATGAACGAAAATAAGTGGTTAGCGCTATGATAACATTTTTTGCAGAGGCATTTGTATTTTACAAACGTATTACAGGCGCATCTGTATACCTTGCGCTGCCATATATTCTTTGGCTTCTTGTACGGTATATTCGCCAAAGTGAAAAATACTGGCCGCAAGCACGGCATCGACACCGCCTTGTAACACCCCTTCGGCTAAATGTTGCAAATTACCGACACCGCCTGAGGCGATAACGGGGACATTTACTCGGCTGGTAATTTGTTGCATCAAGGCTAAATCATAGCCTTTTTTGGTACCATCACCGTCCATTGACGTGACTAATAATTCACCAGCGCCAAGATCGCTCATTTTGCTTGCCCAAGCAACGGCATCAATGCCCGTGGGCTTGCGACCACCATGGGTAAAAATCTCCCAACGCGGTGTAATGATGCCATCAACCTCTACATCTTCAACGCGTTTGGCATCGATGGCGACGACGATACATTGGTTGCCGAATTTTTGCGCAGCCTCACCGACGAACTCAGGTGTAAATACTGCCGCTGAATTAATCGCCACCTTATCCGCGCCGGCATTGAGCAAATTACGGATATCGGCGATTTTGCGTACGCCGCCGCCGACGGTTAAGGGGACAAACACCGTCTCAGCCATGCGCTCGACAGTATGATACGTGGTATCACGCTCATCGCTGGTGGCGGTAATATCTAAAAAGGTAATTTCATCAGCGCCTTGTTCGTTGTAACGCTGCGCCACCTCGACAGGGTCGCCGGCGTCTTTGATATCGACAAACTGTACGCCTTTGACCACACGGCCATTGTCCACGTCCAAACAAGGAATGATACGCTTTGCTAACATAGGGTCTTTCACCTTATAATCAATTCATTCTTTAAGCGCTAGTCTAGCAAAATCGTCGCCATATCAGGCAGGTTTTCGCAAGATTATTACGCTTTTCATTATAGTTTGCTAATGCACGGTACAATTACTGTCATTAGCGTCTACATTCTTCCTATTTAATTCATTATTCCATTGCCATAAGTGAGATGTCATGTCCGTCTATACCCAGTTAACCGATGATCAGTTTGCCGCCTTTTGTCAAAGTTTTGGCGTACCGTTTGCGCGAGCCATTCCGATTACCCAAGGTATCAAAAACTCTAATTGGTTTATTCAGACGACGGATGATGCCGATGGCGAGCACTCTTATGTATTTACTTTATTTGAAGAGCGCCCACCAGAAGATATCGGAAAAATGGCAGTGATACTGAATCAATTAGATGGCAAATTGCCGGTCGCTGCGCCGCTGCCATTGGTTGATGCAGATGCTGATACGGACAAACGCTATGTCATTCATTATGAAAACAAAGCAATTACTTTGGTGCCGTGCTTGTCTGGCGCGCATCCGCAAGAGACCACGGCTGCGATGTGTCATGAGATTGGCTCAGCGTTAGCGATGCTGCATGAGACCTTGCAAGCATTACAACCTGCACAAGACTACGGCGTGCCTTTGTATCCATGGAATGAGGTGCGTGACCGGGAAATGCAGTTTATGCCAGGTGACGAAGCCAAATTAATGCGCGATATTTGGCAAGCTTACTCAAATTTACCACTTGCTAGCTTACCAAAAGGCTTGTGTCATCTCGATATGTTCGCTGACAATACACTATGGGACTTATCGTTAAATAATAGCCAAAAAGGCGAAGAGCGTTTAACGGGTCTATTGGACTTTACCGAAGTGAGTGTCGAGCATTATGTGATGGATATTGCCATCACCATTAATGATTTTTGTACCACGTGGGGCGATGCCGAGCAAGGTGAGCTGGTACATTTTGACCGTAGTAAGATGGCGGCGTTCTTAAGAGGCTACGAAACAAAGCGCGCGCTTAGCAACGATGAAAAACGTGCGTTACCTGTTATGCTAGCCAAGGCGGCGGTGATTTTTTGGCTACTACGTCTAAACGTTATTCATTATAATCGTACCGAAGGACGGACTGGCGATAATATCATGGTGAAAAACCCTGATCTTATGAAGCGTCTTGCCGCCTATCACTGGTCGCATGTCGAAAAAGTACAAGATAAGGTGTTTGTATTATTGAACGATAAGAGCGACAATCAAGTCGCTGGTGTATTTAGTAACATTGCTGAAGCTGAGCAGGCACGTGCTACTTTAAACGATAATAGTAATGTTATCATCAAAGAGTATGCGCTCGATCAATTAGTATAGAACGTTTTTCGACTATTTTCGCTCAATGATTTCTGTACCAAAACCTTAAAGGTGTCCCTATGACCGATCAAGTTGATAACTGGCACAAACTGGCACGCTATGACACCAATATGCAAGGTGAGCTGCATGCTAACCTGCTACGTAATAATGGCATTACCGTGTCTCTACAACCGCTAAGCGCGATGCCAGGGATGAACTCAGGTATTGTGTTGTGGATACAAGATACTGAACTGGCGCATGCCAAACGTATCTTGGACAGTATCGATACCGACACTGCTGGCGAAGTTTTGCTAGATAATATGAGCGATGCAGACCTTGGTATTACAACAGTGACACAAGACAATCAGGGCATCGAAGAAAATAAAAATAGCTTAGACAATCAAAGTAATAAAGGTGGTAAAGCATAAATGTGCCAACTCTTAGGAATGAACTGTAATACCCCAACCGATATTGGTTTTAGCTTTGCAGGGTTTCGTCGTCGTGGTGGTATGACTGATAGCCATGAAGATGGTTTTGGTATTGCATTCTTTGAGCGTAGTGACTGTACCAATAATGGCGCGGTGGGAAACGACTCAACGGGACTGCGTTTGTTTCATGACAACCGCCCAAGCCATCTGTCGCCAGTGGCAGATTTGGTCAATAATTATCCGATTAAGGCCATGAATGTCATCGCCCACATTCGTAAAGCCACGCAGGGACAGAACTGCTTAGCCAATACCCATCCCTTCGTCCGCGAAGTCTGGGGCGAGCAGTGGGTGTTTGCCCACAATGGGCAGATGAATAGTGAATTTATCAAGCGCTGTCAGCGTCTGCAAGACAATGGCAACGCCTCGCACTGCCAGCCTGTCGGCAATACCGACTCTGAAGTGGCGTTTTGTTATTTGGTCAATCGCTTAAAAAGCACTTTTAAGACCCGTCCTGACGACCAGACGCTGTTTAATTTTTTGACCACCCAATGTCGTTATTTATCTGCAAACGGTTTGTTTAATTGCCTAATATCCAATGGCCGCTGGCAATTGGCTTATGCCGGTAGCTTGTTGTTTTATCTGACCCGCCAAGCGCCATTTGGTGAGGCAAAATTGGCGGACGATGATTTGGCGATCAACTTTAGCGATGTCACCACCGATACCGATAAGGTGACGATTTTGGTGACCGTACCATTGACTGAAAATGAAAAATGGCAACAGTTGGCGGTCAACGAATGCTTGATATTCTCTGAGGGTGAGGTTATTTATAAAGACAGCCCAAGTCAGCGTAAGTTTTTAACCATTGATGAAGGTATTGCGGTGGCACGCGCGGTTGGGGCGAGTGTTTAGAATTGGCGCGTCCTCAATATCAGCTACAGATATAGACAGTTCGGAATAAGATCGATATGCTCATATCAACGTGCAACTGGTACAAATTTTCCTTGCTTGCTGTGTCTACGCTGACAGATGCTGCGCAAAATTCATACCAGCTGCACTGTATCGGTTTTACAGTGAATTAACTATATAATCCACAACAACGCTTAAACTTCTCACCCGAGCCGCAAATACACGGCTGCTTTTGGGCGACAGACATAGGAATGGTCGGGTCGAGAAAATACCAACGCGTATCATGATTGGCTTTATTCATTACCTTTACAAAGGCAGACAACTCATGATGCGCTTGCAAGCCATTAGGCGTTTTAAAATAAGCTTTAAATTCAACCTGCGCATGCCGTTTACCAAGCTTTGCTCTGTGTTCTACAACCTCTAATCCTGCCCAGTCGGTCTCGGTGGCCCAAGACTCAATCGCTGTGACATCAAGCAAGCTTTGCTGCGCGGGTAAGGTGGTTTTGACGATGTATTCTGGCTTGACTAAGACAAAAGCACTATAACGCGTGCGCATCAGACGCTCCGCTGACTCTGCCTTGATGTTATCTGCTTTATCCGCTTCTTTATTCACTTCTTTATTTAAGAGGCTGTCATGATAAGGCTGACAGCAGTCTTTATAAAGTAGGGGCGCGTCTATGGTCTCTGACGCGGGGTTGATTTGGCAGGGGCAGGTTTGGAGGGCGGCAGAAGTCGACATAGTGTACTCTCGTTATTTATCCTTTATTATTTGGTAGCAAAAGACCGTTAATTTAGCCAGCCTTTTATCAATTCTGGCCATAGACCGAGCTTAAGCTTTGCCCAAGCTGCAGGGTCACTGACCTGCTGCCAAAAGGCGTCAAACGGCGGCGCTATATATACCAGTAACGCCAGAATAACGTACAGCAGCAAATACCACCATTTGTCTTTATGTTGATAAAACTTCATCGCTGTACCCGACGAGCGCTTCATTTTCATATTGGACAAATTGACGCTATATAATTCATCTAGGGCCAAATGCACCATTGCGCCACCAAATAAAAACAAACCATAAAACCAGCTCACCGTTAAGGGCAGGTGCAAAATATCATAGCTTAAATACGTCAGCGCCAATCCCAATATCGCCATATAAGGCACAGAATGGATGACGCCGCGATGTACCGTCATCGTGGTAAAAACATAAAACACCACATAACGCATAAACCATAGCCAGCCAGCCATAACACTATCAATGCCAATAGGCTCAGCTCACTGCGCCAATGCATCACCAGCCCAAAAGCGAAGACAAAAGAGATGAGGTTAAAGCCAAGCTTAATCGGTGTTGAGTTGTCTGAGTCCAAGTCTGGCAAGAGGCCACCGATGGTACCGAGCGCCGCACACATCAAAAACCCAGAGTCATCAACCAGCCCCGCTTTATAGACCGTTAAGCTCAGCGTACCGCTGACCATAAATGCAACATTTAAGTGGGTGTTAAAATTTGCCATAAAAACTCATCAATAAATAGCGCGCGAACACAACGTTTCGAGCTGCCCGTCTAGCCGTAAAAAAGCGCACCATGATACCATAAGCCGCCCATCGCCTATGAGAGATAGTTTGATATGACTGCCAGTAATTTGCCTTCTTTGCATCGTTCAGATGTGCTTTTTGACCAGCCTTTACCAAACGATTCGTCTGTACAGGCGTCAGCCGTAGCGGCAAGCAGACTTGATGACAGCTTTGCTCAGATTGACTGGCGCGCGCCGTGGCTTGGTCATGTGCAGCAGTTAGATGCCATTAGTCAAACTATTACTCAGCTCAGTGCGACAAAAAGCTTGAGCATGGAGCGCGCTGATACTCAAAGCTCTGCTCCTGAGACTCAAGCCCTTATCAGCCGCACCCAAAACACGCCAGACATCATCGCTAAAGTATTAAATACCGCATTGCATCAGCAGGTAGCTGACTTGCAGCAGCAACTGCCGCATACCAAGCCTGCATATAACCATAAGGCGCAGACTTTACAGTTTGTCTCGCAAGACGCGTTGCCAGAAGGCGAAGCTTACGAAAGTTTTATCGGCAGCACTGGCAATATTCCGACGCGTGACAACTTACACGACTTATTTAACGGCAGTATTTGGCTGACGTTCCCTAAGACCAAAGCCCTACTAAACCACTATCATATACTGGAGATTGAGCAGCAAGGGGTCGGTGCCAGTCGGGGCCGCGTCCGCGATACCATCACTGTGTTTGATGAAAACGGCGCGGTATTGATTACCGCCAATCCTAGTATTGGCGAGGCGTTGATCAACTTTGATTGGCAGGGCTGTTTAGTACAGCCACGCACGCAGTGGGATGACCCTACAAGTCCTAGTCCAAAGGTGCAAGCGGCGGTTTATATTTTTGGTCATGCTTTGCTTGAACAATTGATAGCACCGCGTAAGCCTTTGTGCGCGCATAGCGTGGTCATCAACGTCAGCCAAGATTTCTTTGCCTTGTCAACGCAGAAGCGCATCGCCTTTTTGGATGATAAATTGGCTGATTATATGAATGAGTTATTATCAAAGGACGCATATGAATGAGTTATTATCAAAGGACGCAGTCACACTGCGTCATTTATCGCCATTGCCTATTTTAGGTGTGCCGCATTTTTGGGCCGAGAATGAAGATCCAGATTTTTATGATGATGCATTTGTGTTTCGTAGTGGTCGCCGTAAACAGGGTAAAAGCCAAAATATATAAAATTAATTATAATCAGGTGGTTAAAGCCTTGTTACGGTTACGATTGTGCCACGATTTGACTACGTCTAAGCGTTAACAAAGGCTTCAATATTTGTTATGGTAAAAACAAGTTGATACTAAGTTTTAAAAAAATCTTTGCAGCTTGGGTTAATTAAAACTTATAGTCGATTACTTTAGTGTTTTACTCTGCATTATTTTTTAGTGTCGAATGTCTTTAGTGCTTAATGTTTTTAGTACCTACTTTGACGCAGTATTTATTTAATAAATCAATAAACTGTTTAGCCACCATTCAAAACCATAAGTTCATGATAATTTGTGTTCAGGATTTATAACAACGATAAGGAAGCTACCATGAGTGATATCTTTAATGTGAAAGACACCATTTCGGTCGATGGCAAAGAGCATGCCTATTATAGTTTGCCCAAACTTGCCGAAACTTACGACAATATCAATACGCTACCATACTGTATGAAAGTAGTGCTAGAGAACTTGCTGCGTAACGAAGACGATGGTCAGTCTGTCGGCAAAAACCACATCGAAGCAGTGGCCAACTGGGACGCTGGCGCTGAGGCCTCAAAAGAGATTGCTTTTATGCCAGCACGCGTAGTATTACAGGATTTTACTGGTGTACCATCAGTCGTCGATCTGGCAGCGATGCGCGATGCAGTAGTGGAGCTTGGCGGTCGTGCTGAGCAAATTAACCCCTTTATCCCCAGTGAATTGGTCGTCGACCACTCGGTGCAAGTCGATGCCTATGGTCGCGAAGATGCGCTGGATCTCAACGAGAAGATTGAGTTTAAGCGTAATAATGAGCGTTATGAGTTTCTACATTGGGGCCGAAATGCCTTTGAAAACTTTGTCGTTGTCCCGCCAGCGACGGGTATCGTGCATCAGGTTAACCTTGAGTACCTTGCGCGCGTGGTCATGGCAGCAGATGTCGACGGTGAGCTGACCGCCTATCCTGATACGGTATTTGGTACCGACAGTCACACCACGATGATTAATGGTATCGGTGTCCTTGGTTGGGGCGTTGGCGGTATTGAAGCCGAAGCGGCCATGCTCGGTCAGCCGTCCTCGATGCTGATTCCGCAAGTAGTTGGATTTGAACTAAAGGGTAAGCTGACTGAAGGCGTTACTGCGACAGATCTGGTGTTACGTGTCGTTGAAATGCTACGGGCCCATGGCGTGGTAGGTAAGTTCGTCGAATTCTACGGTGAAGGCCTACACAGTATGCCGCTGGCGGATCGTGCGACTATTGCTAATATGTCACCAGAATATGGCGCGACTTGTGGTATCTTCCCAATTGATCAAATGGCGATTGACTATCTGCGTCTATCAGGCCGTGACGAAGCGCAAATTGAGCTGGTCGAAAAATATGCCAAGGCTCAGGGCTTATGGCATGATGCCGATACACCAGCAGCGACTTACTCAAGTAAACTAGAGCTTGATTTGTCTTCAGTACAGCCAGCACTTGCAGGGCCAAACCTACCGCAACAGCGTATCAACCTAGCTGATATGCATGAGAAGTTTGGCGAAACGCTTGAGGAGATGACCAAAGACCGCAAGGCAGAAGTTGAAGGCAAGGTGCGTTTTGACCAAGAAGGCGGTGAGCAAGAGCAAGCCAAAAACTTAGCAGCTAAGCCAAAAAACTGTGATGAAGATGGTAACTTCTGTAGTATCGTTGATATCAATGATGAGCAATATAACCTGCGGGATGGTGCGGTTGTCATCGCTGCGATTACCTCTTGTACCAACACCTCAAACCCAGCGGTGATGCTTGGTGCAGGGCTGGTCGCCAAAAAAGCGGCGGCAAAAGGTCTAAAAGCCAAACCTTGGGTCAAAACCTCGTTAGCACCAGGCTCAAAAGTGGTGACGGATTACTTAGAAAAAACCAAACTGATGGATGAGCTAGAAAAAACAGGCTTTTATTTAGTCGGTTATGGTTGTACCACTTGTATCGGTAACTCAGGACCATTGCTTGAAAGTATCGAGCAAGGTATCGAAGAAAATGATTTAGTGGCAGCTGCGGTACTCTCTGGTAACCGTAACTTTGAAGGTCGTATTCACTCGCACGTCAAGGCAAGCTATTTGGCGTCGCCACCATTAGTCGTCGCTTACGCGCTGGCAGGTACGGTGGATATCGACTTAACCACCCAGCCGCTTGGTCAAGACCAAGACGGCAACGATGTGTACTTAAAAGACATCTGGCCGACGTCAGATGAGATCAACGAGCTGATTGCCAATAACATCAATGCTGATATGTTCCGTAAAAACTATGGTGAAGTGTTTGATGGTAGTAAAGAATGGAACGCGATTAGCTCAGCCGATAGTCAGCTATATCCATGGGATGAAGGCTCAACGTACATCAAAAACCCACCGTTCTTTAATGGTATGACCATGGAGCCAGAAGGTATCCCTGATATCGAAGGCGCGCGTATCTTAGGTCTATTTGGTGACTCAATCACCACCGACCATATCTCACCTGCGGGTAATATTGATCCAAACTCACCAGCAGGTAAATACTTGCAAGAGCGCGGTGTCATGGAAGCCGACTTCAATAGCTATGGCTCACGCCGTGGTAATGATGCAGTCATGACCCGTGGTACCTTTGCCAATATCCGTATCAAAAACCAAATGATGGGCGGCAAAGAGGGCGGCTATACCTACTACTTCAAAGATGATAAGTCAACGCTACAAGATGGCGAAGAAATGGCTATCTATGATGCAGCGATGAAGTATAAAGAAGATAAGCGTCCGCTCGTCGTCCTCGGCGGGGCAGAGTATGGCTCAGGCTCAAGCCGTGACTGGGCAGCAAAAGGTACGATCTTACTGGGTGTCAAAGCAGTATTGACCACCTCGTTTGAACGTATTCACCGCTCAAACCTCGTCGGTATGGGTGTGTTGCCGCTGACCTTTAGAGACGGCGAGAATGCAGACACCTACAAGCTTGATGGCTCTGAAGTACTTGGCATCACCGGCCTAAACAATGGTGAGAGCAAAACCGCTCAAGTCACTGCTACCCGTGCTGATGGCTCGACCGAAACCTTTGAGGTCAATGTCGGCTTGCAGACACCAAAAGAGCGCGAATACGTGCGTCATGGTGGCGTATTGCACTATGTATTACGTCAGCTAGCGGGTGATAGCAAAGACGCTGCGTAGTGATTAATTAGAGTTAGAATGATATAAAGCCCAGTCTCCTTAATGTAGGGGACTGGCTTATTTGTG
>NZ_LNUO01000172.1:0-19045 GCF_001462175.1 Psychrobacter sp. ENNN9_III | reverse complement strand
ATTTTAATAATTCGAAATTTGATCGATTTTTAGAAATATAGGAATAAAAATACTAACGAAACTATTCATCCACCAAAAAATCTGGCAACTCTGCTGATTTTTTTCTCAAGCTTTTTAAGTTTCTTTTTACCGAGGCCGCCTAGTACATCAACAGCATGACGCAAGCGAGTCAGGGTCATATCAGCGCCGATAATCGCCATAGAGTTCATAACAGGCGTCGATGAGGTGCTACCCGCAATAGCGATAAAGAACGGTGCCATAAAGTCACGCATCTTAATATCTAGGTGGGCCGCAAGACCTTTAAGCGTGGCGTAGATGTTTGCCTCCGTCCATGTAGGCAAGGTTTCTAGCTGCCAAAGGGCGAGTTGTAGCATCTCGATGATTTGCTCAGGCTCAAGCGATTTATGGGTAAAGCTTTCTGCATTAATATCAGGTAGGTTCTGGAAATAAAACCCGCCCCAATTGACTGCGTCAGACAATAGCTCAATGCGTGGCTGAATCGCAGTAGCGATAGCAGTGAGTTTATCGCTGTCACTGGCCCAATCGAGGATCTTGTTTTTTAACTCTTCAGGCGTGAGCGCGCGTAGCCATTCGCTATTTAACCAATTAAGCTTTTCGATATCGAAGATAGGCCCACCAAGTGACACACGCTGGATATCAAAGCTGGCAATCATCTCATCTAAGGTGAACTTTTCGGTGTCGTCAGGCATTGAGTAGCCCATACGGCCCAGATAGTTGAGCAGCGCTTCAGGTAGTACGCCAGCATCACGGTAGTAAGTGATAGAGGTTGGGTTTTTACGTTTCGACAGTTTTGATTTATCTGGGTTACGCAGTAATGGCATGTGGCAAAGGGTCGGCATCTCCCAGCCAAAATACTCATAAAGTAGCTGATGCTTGGGTGCGGAGTTTAGCCATTCTTCGCCGCGCATCACATGACTGATGTCCATCAAATGATCATCGACGACGTTGGCGAGGTGATACGTTGGCATGCCATCCGTTTTTAGTAGTACCTGCATGTCAACTTGCGCCCAAGGTATCTCAACAGTACCGCGTAGCATGTCATGTACTTGGCAGACGCCTTCGGTTGGCACGCGCATACGAATGACGTTTGGTTTGCCTTCATTGACCAATTGCTCGGTTTTTTCGGGAGCAAGGTGGGCACAGCGACCGTCATAGCGAGGGGTTTCGCCATTGGCCATTTGTTCAGCGCGCATGGCATCTAGCTCTTCGCTGCTACAAAAACAGCGAAATGCATGATTGTTATCCAATAATTTTTCGGCATGTTCTTTATAAATATCACCGCGCTCGCTCTGGCGATAGGGGGCATGTGGTCCACCAATATCTGGCCCCTCGCTCCAGTCCAGGCCGACCCAGTGTAGCGCATCCAAAATCATTTGTTCAGATTGTTCGGTTGAGCGGGTTTGGTCGGTGTCTTCAATACGCAAAATAAATTCACCACCATTCGCTTTAGCAAACGCTAAGTTAAACAGCGCAATATAAGCAGT
The DNA here is from genome assembly GCF_001462175.1 of Psychrobacter sp. ENNN9_III. Classification (NCBI taxonomy): domain Bacteria; kingdom Pseudomonadati; phylum Pseudomonadota; class Gammaproteobacteria; order Moraxellales; family Moraxellaceae; genus Psychrobacter; species Psychrobacter sp. ENNN9_III. Next base: position 17,540 of record NZ_LNUO01000172.1, on the reverse strand, counting down.
ACCGACATGTGGAAAACCAGTCGGTGATGGCGCAATACGAGTACGGACAGGACGCGAGCCATTAGGAGTAGTTTGAGTAGAGGTTTGCATGATAAAGTTCTCAAAAAGGTTGTTTATGATAAAAAATGACAATGAAAAATAAGAATGAGTAAGAAATACGAATGAATAGAAGTTAAAGTAGAAAAATAGCGTAAAATATAGCGCTAGTATAACAGAGAGACATGATATTTTTAACGAAAAGGCCGTCTAGCGCTTGACTACAGATGTATCCTTGCGATAATAACGCTAGATAAGTCATAACTTGTTTATTTTTATCTAATTATTGGCCTTGGTGGTCGTCATCTATTGAGTTGTTTGTGTCATTGTCAAAATATAAGCCAAAACCTAAACCGACATCTAAGTCAGATACCAAAGCCAACCCTTCTTCTAATACCGGAATGTCTGAATCAATGGTTAGCCCATCTTCTATGAAAAACGTCCCTACTAAAGAGGTCAACCAGCAGAGTGATCAAACGACTCAAGCACTTAGTCAAGATGATACGATGGTTGATGACGCAAGTTTTGTGCACGATGCGGTGCTGCTGCAAGAGACCGTCGCTGCGGTATTAGGGTTAAAATCCTTACCCAAACAAACAGACGGTAATGATCAAAACAGCTTACAGTTAAGTGGTATTTATGTCGATGCAACCTTTGGCCGTGGCGGTCATAGCAGGCTACTATTAAGACAGCTTGCCGATGATGCTCAGCTGATTGTCTTTGATAAAGACCCGACTGCGATTAACGTTGCTCGTAAGCTTGCAAGTGAAGACAGCCGCGTACATGTCATTCATGATAGCTTCGCTACATTGACCGGCAGTCTGGCGGCTTTGGGTATTACTCAAGTTGATGGGCTCATGGCGGATTTGGGTATCTCCTCACCGCAGATTGATGATGGTAGCCGCGGTTTTAGTTTTATGCGCGATGGCGCGGTCGATATGCGGATGGATACCAGCCGTGGACAGTCAGTAGCCGAATGGCTCGAGCAAGTCGATGATGAAACTTTGGCCAATGTGCTTTATGAATTCGGTGAAGAGCGTCATAGTCGCCGTATCGCGCGCGCTATCAAGCAGATGGACAGCTATGAGTCCACACTTGAGCTGGCAGAAGTGATTAAAGCGGCGCATCCTAACTGGCAGCGCGGCAAGCATCCAGCCACGCAAAGCTTTCAAGCCATGCGCATTTTTATTAATAATGAGCTTGGCGATGTCGATGACTTCTTAGCACAAAGTATTCCGATCCTAAAGCCAGGAGGACAGCTGGCAGTCATTAGCTTTCATTCGTTAGAAGATCGACGTATTAAGCAGTTTTTGCAGCGCCATAGTAAAGGTCAGTATCCAGAAGATGAGAATCTACCGATGCCGCCCAAGCGCCCACGTTATTTTAGTAAGCCCAAACGTATCGGCCCAAGTAAAGCTGAGACGAGTCAGAATCCGCGTGCTCGTAGCGCTTGGTTACGAATGGCAACGCGTACTGATACAGCTTATCAGCAGACAGATGCATCTTAAACCTTAGGTGAAATCATTAGACGAACCACGTATGGTTGCTAATGTTTATCTAGATGGTGCGCGAATGTGTTAATCGCTACGCCACTGTTAAAAAGCTGTAAATATTATCTGCTAGGCTCAGCAGTTAACTTTTTATTTGGTTGTTTTTTGGTCAGTTGACTGAGATATTTGATTTTATGTTTTATTGATGGTGCTGATAAGTTATTTGTAAATCTAAAACAGTTAGCGCTTTTATACTTCAAGTCCACTTTTTGAGATCGTCATGGCAATATCTGACAAACCTGCAAACCGCCACGCCGCTATGTCCAATACGACCGATGTTGGCGAACTATTCGCGCGTCGATTCAATGTCGTCAGTATCTATGTGGTTGTACTGTTGCTATTGGCAGGTGCAATCGTATGGAGCGGTATCAAAACGGCTGAAAATGTTCAGCAATATCATCAGGACTATAGAACCTTGCAAGACATGAAAAAACAAGAACGTAAGCTACAGGTAGAACACCAGCGTTTGCTTATTGAGCAGCAAACCTTTAGCGCCACGCCGCAGATTGCCAGTCGTGCGGTCGCTGAGCTGGGTATGTATTCACCAACGCTAGAAGACAAGCTGATTATTCAGCCAGGCGTCGCTACTGCGTTGGAACCAGTGGTAACTGACTCAGCTGAGAATGGTTCGTACAATGTTGGACCAAGAGCTTCTACAGATTTGTCTCCTGATGTGCCAGCAGAGGAGGCGGGACAATGAGTGATAAAAAACCAAAAAGCACTGCAAAAAACACCAACAAAAAACCAGCCAGTGGCAAAGTCATTAAGCCTTTACGCCGTGCCAATACTGCCAAAACAGATAGTAAAAACTCAAACACGAAATCTTCCAAAACAGGTACGAACAATCGTGCTGGTAAGCTATTTGGACGCCTAAAGAATAACGATAATCAAGGCGCTTACACCAGTGTCAAAAACCGCAAAAAGATCATTTTTAGCAAAGCCTCTGGCGCATCCTCGCGTGGTGGTTTTGAAAACGACAAAAACCGTTTTCGCACTATTTGGGGTATTGCCTTAGTCGTATTAGGCTTGTTGATAGCACGCGCCTATTATCTACAAGTAGCCAACGCACAGTTTTATCAAGATAAAGGTAATGAGCTTATCACGAGTGTGCGTACACAAAAATCCTATCGCGGTATGATTACCGATCGCAACGATTTGCCTCTAGCGGTCAGCGCCCCGCTTGCGACTGTGTCGTTCAGTCCGCATGATTATGCGCGCGAATACTATGAGCTCAATCGTGTCAAAATCGCCAATCCTGATAGTCCGCAGCTACAAGCACGTATGCAAAAGCGTTTAGACAATATGGATCTAACCCGCTTAGCAGCTGCCGCCAATATCCCAGTCAGCGAGCTTGAAAAAGCAGTCGCCATTGATGACAGTATTGATGTCACTGATGAAGAAGCGGTAAAAGCGGCATTACCATCGGGAGCTGGCTCACATTATCTGCCATTACTAAATAAGGTTACGCCTGAGATTGCTCAAAGTGTCAGCTCGCTTGATTTTCCTGGTGTTTACGAAAAAAACTTTTTTCAGCGTTACTATCCCCAGCCGCAGCCCAATTCGCAGCTGCTCGGGTTTATGGGACAAAATGCCAGCGATCCTGAGGGAGGTTACGAGGGTCGTGCAGGTATTGAGCGTCAGTACGAAACAACATTGGCAGGGGAAGATGGCAAGGTCTTGGTATTAAAAGATGCCAAACAAAACAGTTTAAGAGAAATCAAACAAGTTGAACCAGAAATCGCTGGGCAGGACGTGGCGTTGACCATTGATTCGCGTTTGCAGTATTTGCTTTATAAAGAGCTTGAAAAGGCAGGGCGCTTGCAGCAAGCACGTTGGTCGACTGGTATGGTGGTCGATGTACAGACTGGTGAAGTGTTGGCGTTATCGACATGGCCATCGTTTAACTCTAACAATCTTAATGAGATGACTGGTGAAAACCAACGTAATCGCGCGCTACTTGATGTTTTTGAGCCAGGTTCGGTGATGAAGCCCTTTACCGTCGCTGCTGCGTTAGATTCTGGTAAATATACAGCCAACTCTTTAATCGATACCAACCCTGGTTCGATCCGTGTCCGTGGTTATACGATTCGTGACCATAACAATCTCGGCATGATTAACATGGCCACACTATTACAGAAATCGAGTAACGTGGCTTCGACTAAGATTGCTTTGTCTCTACCGCCTGATGCCATTACCAACATGCAAAAACAATTTGGTTTTGGGTCCAAAACCCCGCTTGAATTTCCAGGTGAGGGCGCAGGCTTGGTGACGACACCAAAAGAAAAAGAAACGGCTCGCCGTGCGACAGTCAGTTATGGCTATGGCCTACAAGTGACGCTTGCCCAAGTAGCACAAGCTTATGCAGCATTGGCCGCTGGCGGTGTAATGCATCCACTGACTTTGACTAAGACTGATAAGCCACTGCCCAGTAAGCGCATCATGGAGCATGAGCAAGCAATGTCGATTGTCAAGATGCTGGAGGCAGTAACAGAGCCAGGTGGTACTGCGAAGGCTGCAGCTATTGATGGTTACCGCGTCGCTGGCAAAACAGGAACATCGCGCCGGATTAACCCAGATGGTGGCTACTATACTGACCAGTATCGCAACGTATTTGCTGGCATGGCTCCTGCATCAAATCCAAAGTTAGTCGGTGTTATCCTGATTGAAGACCCACGTGGTCAAATTTATGCAGGCTTGACTGCAGGCCCAGTCTTTCACAATGTTATGAAAGAAGCTTTGCGCTTGTATAATGTGCCTTTAGATAAGCCTTTACAAACTAAATAAGCCACGCAAACAGGTGTCGTTTTTATAACCTATAAATGACACCTGCGGTTTTAGAGCATTCCTTATGCATGTTTGCTATGTTTTCATTTTTTCAATCGTTTAGGATTTGCCCATGACCTCATCAGCCTATGACGCTATTACGTTGCAACAACTTATAGAGAGTAATAATAATGCATTGGGGCAGCAATTATCAAAGATGGTACACAGTGCTAAAAATCCAGAAGCGATAGCGAATACTGCATTCAATAAATTGCGTTTGGATAGCCGTCATGTTGCTGACAATGATGCATTTATACTATTAAAGAGTCAGACGCAGCAAGGTCAAGACCCACAAAAAATTCATGATTACCTATTACAAGCTGGCAAACGGGCTGCTCTTATCTTTTCAGAGATCAATCCAGTAGCACTGTTTGATAATACCGATATACTACCTTGTCCTGTCCTATACGTACCTGATATTCGCCATTTTTTGGGAAGCTTAATACAGGCACGTTTGCAATATCAGCAGCTCATAACGTTGCCAACAGTCGTCGCTGTCACCGGTACAAATGGTAAGACAACGATCAGTCAACTTGTTGCACAATTAGCACAGCTGGCTGGTCACGATAGCGCGGTCATGGGAACAGCAGGTAATGGTAAGCTTGATGCATTGTTACAAGCCCGCCATACCACAGGTGATGCCTTAGCAGTGCAGCAGTTTTTGTATCATATGGGTGAGCAAAACGTCGACTTACTAGCACTTGAGGCCAGCTCGCATGGACTGGATCAAAAGCGGTTGCAAGGTGTACCCATAAAAGTTGCCATTTATACCAATCTAAGCCGAGATCACTTAGATTATCATGCAGATATGGCAGAATATGTCGCTGCAAAAGCCAAACTATTTGATAAAGCCCATTTTCCAACCTTGACGCACGCGATTATTAATATCGATGATGAGCATGCGAACGTAATGCTTGATACGGCTAAAGCCAGTAATCTGACTGTATGGACATACAGTTTGCAGGCTGATAATGAGGCAAAGGGTGCTAATTTCGTTGCTACTAAGATTGAACCTAGTCTACAAGGCGTAAAAATTACTTTACGAAGTGTACTAGGTGACAGTCAAGGTAACGATGTGAATAATATCAATATTATCAGCCCCTTGTTAGGGCATTTTAATGTGGCCAATCTGCTGGCGGCAATTGCAGCAGCGGTAGCATTAGGCATTAGCCTTGAGCACATTGCAAGCTTGGTACCACAGTTAAAAGGTGCAGTTGGACGTATGCAGCGCGTGCCATCGACCGATGGTTGCTTCATCGTGGATTACGCGCATACTCCTGATGCTTTGACACAAGTGCTAGATAGCTTAAGAACGCATTGCCAAGGCCAGCTATGGGCAGTGTTTGGTTGTGGCGGCGACCGCGATGCTGGCAAACGTCCACTGATGGCACAAGCGGGATTGTCTGGTGCTGATCAAGTAATATTAACTGCCGACAATCCGCGCACTGAAGATCCCAATATCATTTTGCAAAACATGCAGGCTGGCATGAGTGAAGAGCAGTATCAGCGTACGCATATCGAGCCTGCCCGCCAACGGGCGATTGAGTATGCAGTGAGTCACGCCAGCGCCAATGACATTGTGGTTATTGCGGGCAAAGGCCATGAGACTTACCAAGAGATTAACGGTGTTCGTCATGATTTTGATGACAGCGTCATCTTGCAGCAAGCGCTACAACAAGCGGGACGCATATAAGTATATGGTTTTCTGCTTAGCCAAATATAACCACCAAGCCAAATCGATCAAAAACAACGAATTACAGTAGTCACCATACAAGGCAATCACTATGACAGCTGGCAACAACAACACCATTCAGTCGCAAGGACTTTATGTCTGGCAAGCAGATAACTTGCTGGCGGCTACAGAGGCGCTTAGCAGTCACTGGCAACAAGGTCAATCAGGCGCAAAGATTGGCGTTACAAGCAATCGTATCACAACCGACACGCGCACCATCAAAGCAGGTGATATATTTTTAGCACTCAGTGGCGATAATTTTGATGGACATGACTATATTAATGTCGCTGCTGCTCAAGGTGCGGTCGCAGCAATCGTATCACGTCCGATTTCTACTAGTATGCCACAATTGGTAGTAAGTGATACCCGTTTGGCTTTGGGGCATCTGGCCGCTTATCGTCGTCAGCAGCACCAAAACTTGACGGTGATCGCTATTACGGGCTCTAGTGGTAAGACAACTTGTAAGGAGATGCTCGGTAGTATCTTTGGCCGTTTGGCACCGACACTTATTACTCGTGGCAATCTTAATAACGATTTAGGCGTACCGATGATGCTGCTTGAGCTATCTGATCATCATCGTTATGCCATACTAGAGCTGGGCGCCAACCATATCGGCGAGATTGCTTATACGACCGAGATTGTCCGACCTGATGTCGCCTGTATATTAAATATTGGTACAGCGCATTTAGGTGAATTTGGTAGTCGTGAAGGCATATGTCAGACTAAAGCTGAAATTTATCACACGTTAACGGACGCTCAGTTTGCTATTGTTCCTGATAAAGATGATTTTACCAACCAACTGCGCCGCATCGCCGAAAAGCATACTTCACACGTGATTGGTTTTGGCAATACTGATGTCAGTGCCAGCCACTTAGACGTAGAGCCTGAGCGCAGTGAGTTTAAGCTGCATGTGAGCAATCAGGTTCATGATATTAATTTGCCTCTGGCAGGCGAGCATAATGTGAATAATGCTCTGGCTGCTGCTGCTTGTGCACATGCGTTGAACATCGATGTCAGCGATATCGTCATCGGTTTAGAAAATGCCCGACCTGCTAAAGGGCGCTTAAACAGTCAGCTCTTAGGTATGCATAGGCTCATCGATGATACTTATAACGCCAACCCACATTCAGTACGTGCTGCTGCTAAAGTATTAGCAGCACAAACAGGTACGCAGGTCATGGTATTGGGCGACATCGCAGAGCTTGGTGATGCCGCTGTCAGTGAGCATCAAAGCCTTGGACGGACTATTGGTGCCACGGGTATCGATGTACTGCTCTGTGTGGGCGAATATGCAGCCTATAGTGTTGCCGGTGCAAAAGAGGTGAGTGCGATCGGTGCTCATGCCTTTGACGACAAAGAAAGTCTACTAGAATACTTGCAGACGTTTTTGCAAGCGCAGCAAGCCAAGCCTTGTACCGTGTTGTTCAAGGGTTCTCGTTCCATGCAAATGGAAACACTTATTGATGCGCTAGTTGAGGAGTAGACGGTGTTAGTTTGGTTGTTTGAATGGCTTGGTCAGTATTACACACCGTTTTTTGCGGTTTCTTCGTTGACACTACGGGCGTTACTTGCGGTCATTACCGCGCTTAGTGTTAGTTTGTTTTTTGGCGGGCGGGTTATCCGTCATCTACGCTCACTTAAGTATGGTCAGGCGGTCCGTGATGACGGCCCTCAGTCGCATCTAATCAAGACTGGAACGCCCACGATGGGCGGTGTTTTGATTCTGACCTCCATTGGGGTTGCCACACTATTATGGGCAAGGCTGAGCAATCCTTACATTTGGATTTTGCTGATTGTAATGATTATTTTTGGCGCTGTCGGTTGGGCAGATGATTGGCTAAAGATTAAATATAAAAACCCTCAAGGTCTCATTGCCCGTAAAAAGTATTTTTGGTTGTCTGTTGGTGCATTATTTGTCGGGGCTTCCCTTTACTATATAGCTACGTTACAGCCTGACATGGCAACGACGCGTGAGATGCAGGATCTGCTGATTCCTATTTTCAAGAACTTAGCGATTCCATTTTCGGCAGTGCCATTTGGTATTGGTTTTATTATTTTTACCTACTTTGTCATTAATGGTGCCTCTAACGCAGTCAATTTAACGGATGGCTTGGATGGCTTGGCTATTTTGCCCATAGTGCTCGTCGCAGCAGGCTTGGGTGCGATGGCATATGTGTCAGGTGATGTTAGATTCTCAGCATATTTGCATGTGCCTTATATTGCCTATAACTCTGAAGTTATTATTGTCTGCGGTGCGATGATTGGGGCCGGTCTTGGGTTCTTATGGTTTAATGCGCATCCAGCACAAGTCTTTATGGGTGATGTGGGGGCTCTGGCGCTTGGTGCGATGCTAGGTACGATTGCAGTCATGACGCGGCAAGAGATTGCTTTTGCTATTATGGGTGGTCTGTTCGTCGCTGAAGCACTGTCGGTCATGATTCAGGTAGGCTCATATAAACTACGTAAAAAGCGCGTCTTTCGTATGGCGCCATTGCATCATCACTTTGAGGAAATCGGTTGGAAAGAGACCCAAGTGGTCGCCCGTTTTTGGATTATTGCTATTGTGTTAGTGGTATTAGGTTTGATGACTCTCAAGCTACGTTAACTTAAAATCTTAATTTGTCCAATAAAAAGCCATCTTTGATCTGTCGAGATGGCTTTTTTATCACTTAATAATAGTTAATTTCGTTCGTTGCAGCTGAATTTTGCTAATATGCTCATCAACTATGTCTGATTTTGAGTTGCCTGTGTCCTTATTTACTTGTCCTATTTGCCACTCACCTATGCAGCCTGCTAAAGATACGTGGCGCTGTGATGGTAGCCTACACCCTAAGCAAACTTCGCATCCATTTGACGTGGCAAAGCAAGGCTATGTCAATCTGCTACCGGTCCAACAAAAAAAATCCAAAGCACCGGGTGACAGTCAGCAATCTATTGATGCTCGCAAGCGATTTTTGGACGCAGGATACTATCAGCCTCTACAAACGCTTATCTGCCAGCAGATGACCCAGCTACTGGGGCAAAATGATACTGCTATGAATTGGCTGGATATTGGTTGCGGAGAAGGCTATTACACACAGGCAATGGCGCAAACTGGTATGGATACTTTAATCGCTGCCGATATCAGTAAGCCTGCGCTTGCCAGCTTGGCTAAAGTCAGTAAAGCGGCAAACTATCTTTGGTATCAACAAAATATCGATGGCAAACAGACTGACACTAAGATAGCAGCTATTTATCCATTAGTGACTAGCGCTGCGCATTTACCTTTGCGTCCTCATAGCATGACAGGTATTAGTAGTATATTTAGCCCGATTCTACCAGAGGCATTTGCAACGGTTTTACAAGAAGAGGGATATCTATTGATCGCCAAGCCGGATGTCGGGCACTTGGCGAGTATACGTGAAGCCTTGTTTGATAGCGTACGTGAGCATGACTCCAGTAAGTTTTTGCCCACTTTAGCGCCTTATTTTGAGCTTGTAGACACGCATAATATTAATACATCATTAAGCTTACCTGCAGGTGAATTAGCAGACCTACTGACCATGACGCCTTATGCTTATCGCGCTCGTCCTGAAAATCGTCAAGCATTGCTGGCCAGTGCTGAGACCGCACCATTTATAACCGAAGCAAAATTTGTGGTATATGTATTAAAAAAACGCACAACTTTATCGTGAGATTAGTCAATTTATAATATAGGTCCCATGGTAGCGACGATATTATTCCAAATCCGATAAGGCAGCGGCCAGTCTTTGACTTGTTTAAGCTGTACCTCATCAGAATCAGCGATATACTGGTTTTGGCGCTCGATAATATCAGCAGTTAGCGCTGTATCACTAAACACAATATTGTTTTCATAATTCAAATCAAAGCTACGAAGATCCAAGTTGGTCGAGCCAATTAAGCTGATGTTACCATCAACAGTCAAAGTTTTAGCGTGCAGCAAACCTGGCCTATATTCATAAATTTTTACCCCTGCTTGTAGTAGTTGCCAATAGTAACTGCGACTGGTCGCTGCTACTACCAATGAGTCATTGTATTTTGGGAAAATCATCGTGACCTCTACCCCGCGATAGGCCGTCGCGCATAAAACACTGACTAGCGAATAATCTGGTACAAAATAAGGGGTAGAGATAATTAAGGTGTGCTGAGCTTGACTGATAAGGGCACCTAAAAACTGCGGGGTTGAGCCATGCTGCTGAGTCGGTCCATCTGCAAAGACTTGCGCGGCAAAACTATTTTGTTTTGAATCTTCCTGATACTCAAGATAAGACTCGTTACTGGTTTTAGTATGAGATTCAGTATAATAAGGAAAACTGTCAAAAGGAGTATCTGGGTTTTCAATCAACCAGTCGCTCGCAAACAGCATTTGATTTTATGCAACCACAGGTCCTTCAACTCGTAGCATAATGTCTATCCATGGTGCAAAGTTTGGCTTTACTCGAAACTCAGGATCCGCACAGTTGCGACTTCCTGAGTAGCCAATCTTCCCGTCGATGACGGTGATTTTACGGTGATTACGCAAATCAATACGGCTAAATAGTAGTACCTTTATTGGATTGTTAATCGGCAAGGCAACGCTGACTTGTACACCAGCATCCTTCATTTCTTGCCATATCTTGGAGCCAACCATTTTGCGTGAACCCATTCCATCGACCATTGCACGGCAAGTAACCCCTCGCTTAGCAGCACGTATCAGGGCTTTAGCGGTATCAACTCCCATACCGTCAATTCGCCAAATATAATACAGCACATGAATGTGATCGGTCGCTGCATCGAAATCTGCAATCATACGCTGACGTGTATCGGCTGCATCTTTCATCAGCTCAGCCCGATTGCCTAAGGTGGTATGAAAGCCAGTTATATTGGCTGAATAGGCAAAGGCAGCTCGGTATTCCGGTTTGACAGCCTCTGTTAGCGCGCCCTTGCAGCCGAGTACTTCAGGGTTGTTGTGATGCAGATCGTCAATAATTTTTTTATAACGCTGTGCAAAGCCATTTCCTAAATGGACTTCACCGAACATCCAGTAGACAACCACGCCAATGTATGGCAGCACGAACAAAACAACCAACCAAGCAAGCCTAGCTGGTGACGTTAATTCAGGACGTGAAAGTACTCGTAAAGATATGATCAGTAATAATATAAAGTGAATAACGAGTAAAATATCCAATACCATAGAGCAATCCGTTGTTATTATTTTTAAATGCGTTGTCGAGATAAATGAGATGTTTAGTATAACTTACTCCAAACATTGGTGTGGTTAGCAAATGGTTAAGGCAGTAGGCTTGTTGCATTAGATAGCGGCGAATGGAATATTTTAACGGTAAGAAATGCTATCGTCATGCGCATTTTTATGACATCAAACTTAAATATATGCTAATTCAAACACAATCGTTGAAAAAACTGTCTAGTAATTATTTTAAATCTATGCCAAATTGCAGTCTCTTTACGGTATGAAAAGTCTACGATTAAATAAAAAGCCAAACAAATCACTACTGCCGTTATATTTATATTTGTAGCAACAGTATTAGGAACAGATACATGGAAGATTTTGTCAATACAATAAACGGCATCATTTGGAGCTCAGCGCTAATCTACTTGTGCTTAGGAGCAGGTTTATTCTTCTCGATAGTGACACGGTTTGCACAAGTACGTCTCTTTGGAGAGATGTTACGTCTCATATTCAAAGGCAAAGCAAGTCGTAATGGTATCTCTTCCTTTCAGGCATTGACCTTGTCGTTAGCGGGACGTGTAGGGATGGGCAACATAGCAGGCGTGGCAGCGGCTATTGGCTTTGGTGGACCAGGTGCTGTGTTTTGGATGTGGGTAGTCGGATTCTTAGGCGCGACTACGGCTTATATTGAAGCAACACTAGCACAGATATATAAAGAAAAAGATGCGACTACGGGAGAGTATCGTGGTGGTCCGGCTTACTATTTTGAAAAGGCACTGGGACAACGCTGGTACGGTATCGTTTTTGCGATTGCTGCTATCACCGCTTTAAGTATATTTTTACCCGGCATTCAAACAAATGGTGTGGTCAATGCCGTCACACAGGTAATGGGTGAGGGGACTACGCTAAACATCTTAGGCACAGACGTCAGTAGCATGAGACTTGGGGCAATAGCGCTTATCCTTATTGTCTTTGGCATTATCATCTTTGGTGGTATTAAGCGTATTGCAACGTTTACCGAAATTGTCGTACCGTTTATGGCAATCGGCTATATTGTCTTAGCTTTAATAATCATGCTCATCAATTTTGAGCTGATTCCGCAAGTATTTGGGCTAATCGTTGGTGACGCTTTTACCGCGCAGGCAGGACTGGGAGCCGCCCTCGGTTGGGGTGTCAAACGCGGTGTCTACTCAAGTGAAGCCGGTCAAGGTACGACTCCTCATGCTGCCGCTGCTGCTGAGGTCGATCATCCAGCGCAGCAAGGATTGGTACAATCATTTTCTGTCTATATCGATACCTTGTTGGTTTGCTCAGCAACGGCTTTTATGATTTTGACAATGGGAACCTATAATATTCAAGGAACGTTGCCTGAGGGTCAATATCTTGTACAAAACGTCATGGCAGGTACTGAAATCAACTCTCCTGCTTTTACGCAGTTGGCAATGGAGTCAGTCTATGGCGCATTTGGTAATACGTTTATTGCTGTTGCCGTCTTCTTTTTTGCTTTTACTACCATTTTAGCCAATTATTATATTGCTGAAGTCAATGTCGCCTATCTGACACGCTCTATTAGTCCTAGGGTCAATAGAATAGGATTATTCTTAGTTAAAATATTGACGATGTCGATGATTGCGTATGGTGGACTCAATTCTGCCGGCTACATCTGGGCGGTCGGCGATATTGGCGTTGGTCTGATTGCATGGTTAAATATCGTTGGCATCTTGCTGATCTTTTTCATAGCACGTCCTGCATTTAAGGCGCTTAAAGATTATGAGACCCAGCGTAAAGCAGGGGTGTCTCGCTATACGTTTGATCCTAACAAACTGGGTATTAAAAACGCCCTGTACTGGGAAGAGCGGCGCTCAAAAGAACAATTAAATGCTAAAGATTAATTCATAAACAAACAACATCGATAGATACTATAGATAGCAACATTGTTAGGTAAATAAAATTGCCATAGATACTATAGATAGCAACATTGTTAGGTAAATAAAATTGCCATGCGTTTGCCTGAGACAAAGCAAAATATAATTAATTTTAAAATAAAGAGGCAGACAACTGTGTAACCTTGTATGCCTCTTTAGTTGTTATGCTCGATTGGTTATTTACTACTCAATTCCATTTATTGTAAGCCCTCAGCATCTGTTTTATCGATATATGTGTTCTCAGCAGAGTCAGTTGCCATCTCTTCGGTATTTGTTTTATCAGGCATAGTATTGTCTATAAGTTCGGATGGCTCCTCGGTGACACTTTCTTCTTTAGTCATCGCTGACGTCTCTACGTTAGCAGTAGACTGATCTACTGCTACAGTGTCATTGGCCTCTTCTGTTTCACTACTACAAGCGCTCATTCCTACAACTGTAGTAACAAGTGCTATTCCTAGTAGCCGTGTGATTCCTCTCGATTTTAATAATATATGTCTCATTCTAGACTCCTTAAATAAGTGATGTCTGATTTTTATTAATAGACTCATGTCGAGTTGATATCACTACCAATCTAAACTTAAGTAATGGCTGTCAATAGGAGTGTTTTGTCTGTTTTTATTGTCTATTTATTAAAATTAATAAACTTATTGGTTTTCTGTACCCACATCTAAAGGTTGAAAGACGGCAAGAACTTCCCTAAGGTGTACTGCTCTTAATAGAAATTGTCTATATAGATAAGTCGTATCTATACGTTAATAATTAATTTGTTTAAGCGTTTATATTTAAGTATCTATATTTTTTAATTATCTGCTTAAGCTTTGTATAGTTAATGTGAGTGTATCTAAAAAACTAAGACACAAAAGTGAACATTCTATAAACATAAATCGATATTACAAAAGGTATGCTTAGAAATAACGACGATTGTCCATTAATAAGGATATATGTATGAACAATAATTTAATAGGTAGTGATCTAGCACGTGCAATGTTAAGTCGCGGTAATAAGCAAGTATGGTGCGCAGTAAGTAATGATAGTGATGGACAAGCTCTGACTGCTATTAATGAAGCTGACTATAGCTGCATCTATCCTATTGTTACCTATACAAATGACTATTTTATTTGTAATGAAGGAAAACCATGGAAGTATGCTGTTCCTGTTCGTAGAGTTGAGATGAGTCAAAACGAGATAGGATTTTGAGTAATATTGATTCAATAATCGTAGCCACAACTACAAACAACCGTTCGAACCAAAGAAAGGACCATTTATACAATTATAAATAGATAAAAGAAACAATAACTTATAACATTCAAATTCAATATATCTATAATACTGTTATATTAAATATTCTTTATATAAAGTATTTTTAGGTGTGCTTAACTACTTAGGTTGATAAAAGTATTAAACCACAGAGTATTTTAGTGTTTAATAACCCTAACCTGTAATTAGGAGGAATTAGAATGTATCAAGAATTAACTGGTAGTGAACTAACACGTGCAATGTTGGATCGTGGTGACACACAAATATGGTGTGCAGTGAGTGATAATAGTGACGAAGAAGCTATGTCAGATCAAGTCGACAACGACTTTACAGCTCGCATTATGTCTTTTGATGACAAGGGTTTTTATTGTACGGCTGGTATGGCATGGTTATTCGCGGTACCTATCAAGATTAGTCCACTGACACAGGATGAGGCAGGGTTTTAAGACTCTTATATCTTCATTAACCAATCAGGGAGTGATGGTTAATAAGTTTAATCATTGTAGCAAAGCAACCGCTATACAATGATATGCAAATTTATCAAAACTCTGAGAGTTTTTTTTGTATTGAATCGATGACGTCCAATTGCATTCTGTCATAATCACCAATCCAAACCTCTTCTCCTTCTTCAGTCACCTCCTTTAATGATTTAAAACGATTAATCAGATCTCGTTGAAAGTTACTCAATGAAGTATGTATTAAAGATACTTCATGATCAGTGAGTGATATGCCATGTACCCTTTTTTCCATTGCCATACATCCTTTTTTCATCGTTAATATCCATAAAAACGAATATACACGATAAGAATAAAAATGCAAACTATAGTTTATTAATATATCTATTGTCAACAAAGTTTGTGACAGTTGTTATAGGTATTTTAATATATAAATAAACGACTTAAAACCTTTATATGGGGGATAGCGACTTAGATGTTAAAAAATAATTATTAGCATATCAGTGGTGGGTAATTAGATAATAGTTAGCTAATAATGACCATGAATATTACAGGGCCAAGTCGTATTTTAAAAAAATTAACTATTTTAAGATATCTATGAATATAGATGTGCTAATTAATGATAGGCCTTAATAGAGAGAAGTAAAATATTCATTGTATTGGTTTTTACTTGGTTGTTATTCAGGTAAAGTTTTAACGATCATTGATTAATCAAGTATGTTTCAAGTGAGTAGGATAAACGATGAATGAATACAGGCAACAAGGAATATCACATACTCAGCCCAAATGGATTATTCCTCTAGTATGCCTGTTAGCTGGCGGTGTGTTAATAGGAGTGTCTACCAATTTAGCGAAATACGCAAACGTCATTAATTTGACGCCGTTGGCTTTTTTGTTTTGGTCAATCACAGGGGCCGCAATTATTTTATTCATCATCGCTTTTATAAGAAATGAGCTACCGCCTTTAAATAAACACAGTTTTGAGTATTACTTGGTGGCAGCGTTGGTAAGCGTTGCAGGATCCAATCTAATCTTTTTTTCAGCCATTCCACACGTTGGTGCAAGTTTTGTCGCTCTGATTATTGCTCTGCCGCCACTGCTTACTTATCTTGGTGCTCTAGTGCTGCGGATAGAGCGCTTTAATGCGCTCCGTGCTATTGGAGTTGTGGCAGCACTTTTGGGTGTGGGTGTGTTGGCAGCACGCAAGTTCTCTACACCAGATGCCAGTGTATTTTGGATTTTATTGGCGCTTTGTGGACCAGTTTTGCTTGCCATCGGCAATCTTTATCGTACCTTACGCTGGCCAGATAACGCATCTCCTAGCTCACTTGCCCCAGGCATGCTCATTGCCGCTGCAATAATGCTTGGCATTGTCAGCATGTTGTCTAACTTTTCAATTATTGTACCGCTAACAGAATCTAAGTCGCTTTGGTTAATCGCTATCCAAGCATTAATCTTTGCTGGCCAATTTTTACTGCTGTTTTTGCTACAAAAAACGGGCGGTCCAGTTTTATTGAGCTTATTAGGCGCAGTAGGAGCGATCGTTGGCGTCCCTGTTGCTATTCTTCTGCAAGGTGAAGCACCGCCAGAGGGGTTGTTATTGGGCGCCTCTCTAATTGCGCTTGGTGTCGCGCTTGTTACCTGGGGCGGTGTGACAATAGCGAAGACATCGACAACAGATAGTTAAGTGTAATGATCTAAAAATTTGTTATGATGATTGAGAAAAGTAACGTTCAGATAAAGACAGAAAGGTAATAAAAATCAAACTCAAGGAAGATATATGTCTGCAACCAAAGAAGAGATTGTCGCTTTTATAACATCGGAGTTTCCCCAAACCAAATGCATTATTGAAGCAGTAGATGATAAAGGGGCAACTTTAGCACATGACATCGGTATAGACGAGCTGCGTCCTGGTGGTACGGTCTCTGGGCCAGTACTGATGAGTATCGCTGATGTCGCCATTTATGTGGCGATACTAGGCAAAATAGGTATTGTCCCGCTGACTGTAACGACGAGCCTTACCATTAACTTTTTACGCAAACCCTCAGCCCAAGCGCGTATTATTGCCGAGTGTAAATTGTTAAAAGTAGGGCGCACACTAATAGTAGGTGAGGTCTCTTTGTATTCAGAAGGTTCTAGCGATATGGTAGCTCATGTAGTTGGCACATATTCTGTACCGCCTCAGCTTAACTAAATGACTTTTATGAGCAGCTTAATGTAAAAGGTCTTGATGATATCAAGCAGAAAGGAATAGTAAGAACAAAGGCTGGATAAAATAGAATAAGATTGGCGGTGAAGGAGAAAGTCAGACTTTATAGTTAAATAATTGATATTATTATATTTTTTATTTTAGGTTCGGTATATAGACCAACTATTAGACCAACACCTGCCAAGTGTTGGATGTGAGGCATATAATGGGATTTATCTCAGGATAAATCGTAACTAAATATTTCTAAAGTACTATTTAGTTTCAAACATATACTATCACTAAAAAAGCATTTTGGTTATTAGAATTATTTTATAGCTCACCGCTTAAACTGCTTAATACTATTCCGAACAGCTCAAGTAATTTCTTGACTATAATATCAAGAG
>NZ_LNUO01000171.1:0-28518 GCF_001462175.1 Psychrobacter sp. ENNN9_III | reverse complement strand
TTAATCCCCTTAGAGATTAACTGCTTTAATACGTCAAGATCACAGCTTCCGCTTATGCAGTCAGATGGTCTACATCTTATATATAAGCTAATATCTTTATCATAGTCAGATTTTTTAAAAAGCTTAAGTACTGATCCCGTTAAAAATGCACTAATTAAAATAATTGAATTAGACTTTTCAATTAATACATTTAGAACATCGGTGACAGTATTAGTATCAACAAGCTTGTTTTCTGAACTTTTCAATCTATTGTTAATATTCATCTTGATTCAAATAACCATCTAAAACTTCACCCCATTTTTCACGCGATAGTCTGTATCTTCTTCTAACTTCATCAGTTGGAGCTTCTTTTTCCATTCTACCCCAAGCTGCTAGACAAACTTTAAGTAGCATTTGATCTCTTTCAGTTGCTTTTGACATAAAGTTTCTATAAAAATTATGCTCATTATTTATTTGGATCAAAGTGAGGCCCTGATTGAGAGATATGTCGAAAAGAGTAGTCAAAGGACCTTCTTTCTCAATAAATTGTACTTTAATATTGTTGTCAATAACATTTGTAGTTAGCTCTTCAAGTTCTGTCTTAGTATAGCTATACTCACTCAATGCTTCCCTAACCTCGTCACGATCAGCTGGTTCAAAATCTCCTGCGGTAGGGTATTCGTTTGAGCGTTGTTCTTCAGCATTTGAAGCAATAACGCTTGCAGGATCTGCATTTTCAGAACCTTGGTTTTTTGTGACTTTACCGTAAGTGATATTTTTTAGTTTTAATTCATTGAAAGTTTCAAAAGCACCCTCGATTTTTGCTAGACACTCTAATAGTAAAGCATGATCTGGGTCACTTTCCTTTATGGCACTGATTACTTCGGCTTCATCAACACCTTCTTGCAAAGCTATTTCTGGTAAGTTGGCAGGCTGGATTTTAGTAGCGCTCTGCTTATTGTTAGTTACTCCAAAAAAATTATCTAAGCTAGGTGGGAAATGAACTTCAACACCTATATATCTATCTTTTTGATAATTATCTTTAATCTTAAAGTCTCTTTTTAAATCGAGTTCTCTTCCAGAACGGATTATTGATAAACCTATGTTCGATGCAAACTGTCTGCCTACATCGGTACTACCAATTTTTGAATTAGTTTGTTCTGTCAATTTTTCTGCAAAACTTTTCTTAACTGAAGATGCTCTAATACAGTAATAACCTTTAGTTCCATCAGAGAGCTCAATTTCTTCACGATTACTTTGACCATCAAGACTTATATCAAACAAAGATTGTCCTTTGAAATCTGATGGAAAGTCTTTAGCGTCTTCGACTACTGTATCTGTCATTAAATATAATGGATCATTAGCCTTAAACGATACTGGATTTTCACTTTTATAACCTCCAGTAGATTCATCAAATAATTGGTTTTCAAAAACAATGCGAACTCTTTTACTTTCATCCTTATGTTGAATCATATAACGATACATACGGCCAATAAGATTTTGAGTATGTTTAAGTAAAGCTATAGAGGTTTTCCAATGTAACCTGTCAAGTGATGACCATACAATCACTGTGCCAGAATTAGGCACCGACCCTTTGTAAGCATCTGCTATGATATTATCTAAATCTTTAATTTCAGGATAGGGAATAGTTTCCTGTTTACCACTTTCTATTTCGTCAACATCTAAATAGGTATAGTAAGGTCTATTTCCATTTTGCCAACTCCAAACTTCAGTCTTTTTACACTGTGATATGCTGGAATTAGGAAGCCCCATACCGAACTTACCCATCCCTTCAGGATCTTCTTTATTTTTGGAAGCTCCAAATTCTAAAGCCATATATAAAGTTTCCTCATCCATACCGTAGCCATCATCTAAGATCGCTATTTTCTGAATACGTCTACGACTCGTAGCATTTACTTTTTCGTACGCTTCAAAGCAGACAAAACGAACAGTCTTAGCTCCCGCCTGGATGCTATTATCAATTAGTTCAGCAAGGGCATAGGCTGTATTTTTATATCCATTATCTCGCATAGATCCAATGACTTGAGAGGGACGGACGTATGGATGTTGAGGTAAACTCATTAATGATCCTTATTTTTAGGTTTCCAACTGGTATCCCAGTATTTAAATGCGTTGTACATATTGTTAAATTGTTTGTCTTCATCTTTTACAGTATAGATTCGACAATTTTTACTTCCACCACTTTTAGGACCGCGCATAGCACGTCCAGCCATTTGTAAGTATTGTATTAAGGAGGAGGTTGGTCTGGTAATGAAAACTGAATTAGTACAAGGTGCATCGAATCCAGCAGTTAGTACACCATAATTAATTAAGACTCTTATTTCTTGATTTTTATAGCGTTGTATAGCCACGCTTCTTTGGTAGGAATCAGTCTTACCAACGATAACTTTAGATTTTATCCCTTCGTTATTTAGTAATATCTCTAGCCTTTTGGCATGATTGACATTTAAAGCAAATACAATACCCTGATTTAATGCATGTGGATTTTGTTCTATTTCAGGATGTGGAGCATTGATCTCTGCAATAACTGTATTTATAATTTCTTGATTACGTAGGTCGCTTTCAGCAAGATAACTCATTAGCTTATTATCATTTTCAAAGTCACCATGCATTCTAAATACAGTTTCGCTATTGTCATAATTGATAGGTAAAATTTTATATTGGGATAAGAATTCTTTTTCTATAAGATATTCAATAATTGATACATAACCGTGAATGTTAGGTGTAACTTTATTATTGCCAAATAATTCACTTAGCTGTTTATTTTCCTTATCATCTTCACTATTCGCATATGTTTTTCGACCTGGTGTTGCGCTCAGACCTAGCAAGAAACAGTTAGTGTCTGCCTTTTCAATTATATCTAAGATAATTTCTTTATAAGTAGATGCCAATGCCTTGTGTGCTTCATCAAATACAATTAGTCCAACATCTCTTTTAAAAGTATCTAGAATAAATTTTACATTTGTTTTATCTGAAGACTCCTGAGAGCGGAATTTTTGCAATCCAGCAACGATAAACCCTTCGCTGATACCACTTAGAGATAGACTAGAACTACCATAAAATGCAAAACTCCCCATTCCTCTATTACCTAGACTTTCCCAAGCTATGTTAAATTCGTTACGCGCTTGTTCACATAATTCCACAGTATCTGCAAACCAAATGACGCTTTTTTGAGTATTTTCCCTTAAGTACTCACAAATAAAATTGATTGCTGTACGAGTTTTTCCAGCGCCAGTAGGTAAATGAAGTAAAGCTCTGCGCTCTTCATTATCATATAGGTGCCATAAATCTGAAGTACAGCTTTGCTGATATTCACGAATAGGATATTTAGGTTCAATACGTCTGACAGCATCAAATTTAGAGTTCTGAGTTAATTCTTCAGGATTAGAATGAAAACCTAAGATCTGACTTAGCTGGCCTATATTTCTCTTAAAATAATCTGCTACAGTTTGATACTCATTATTATCTAATATTTCAATACTAAGGTGATTTATAAGATTTTGTAAAACAGATGATGATTGCTTATTAATTAGAAGCTCAACAAAAGAGAGTTTTTTGTCTGACTCTTCCGCTAAAATTTCATCAATTTGTGTCAAAATTAATGTACGGTAATCGATTGAAACCTTTTTGTCCTCTAGGTCTTGGATAATTAATCTTGTTTCACTATCATAATAATCATAACAGTCCATTTTAGAAAAGTTAGATAGCAAGTCTAGTGGTGTGATGTTCATCTAAAGTCCATAATTTTGTGCATTTATATCAGAAATGAGAGTGATTTTTTAAACCATAACACAAGTTGGCCTAAAACTGTAAACGATATTAAGGTAGTAGCTCTACAACGCAAAGCTCTATAGAAAAAACAAAAAAATAAGCGACTTTAGGTCGCTTATTTAACTTTGCTACTCAGTGAAATCGAGCGGCTATTTTCCCCTCAATCCATCCAGAAACCTCGCTCTCAACCCATGCTACGCGTCCCTTCGAGAGTTTTACCTGAATGGGGAAGGTGGGATCATAACGATTTGATTTTTTATCTAGCATATCGTAAATCGTTGTACTACTAAGCCCTGTATAGTGTATGACTTGCTTTAGTGGAAGCATACGAGGTATCTGTGGCATGCTTTGCATTGATGTATTTTGTTGAGTGTTTGCATTAAAATTTTCCATGACTAGCTCCTTGTAAGTGAATGAGAGCATCTCCTCTCATATACTTACCGAGTCCCATATTTTTTTTACGGCGTCCTATACTGACCGCGCGTACTCCTTATCAATCACATAAAAAAAGGAGCTGAATAATCAGCTCCTTTTTTTGTCGCATATCCATACAACTGTTTTAACTCACAGCTGTTACACTCTCCCTTAGACTTCTTTCAATATTACCGGCATTGTAGGGAGCCATACCATTTTTTGACCCTCCTTGATGATTACTATCAGCCTCATCTGTCTCCATCGGATAAAACTCTTCAGCCACATCCATCAGACCATCGCTATCAATCTCAAAGCAGGAATTTACATAACCTTGTTTGGCAGCTTCCTCTAATGCCGCTTGTTCAAAGCCGTGTTCGCTAAGCTCTTTATCAATTGCCTGTGCATCTTGTACCGCTTGTTTAAGCGTCACATCATCACGCAGCGTTAAATCCACAAAGTAAATCGGCGTGCGATAGCTTTGCGTGGTGCTCTTACCTCGGAGCGTGAGTTGTAATGGTAAGCATGACAGCTTATTGCCTGATACTGCAGCAAAGTAGCTCAGTCTTGCTGCCAGCGTACGAATGCTATTGAAACCCGTCGTACGAAAGATAAAGGTGCCCAGCTCATCGTCCTCACTCAGATTAACGTAAAGCCTGCCATAGGGTTTACAAGCACCACCTTGTGCCAAAGGACAATGATCGGGTGATGGGCATGGCAGTTGCTCTACGCCGTTATTCGTTCTGCGCTGACATTGCTCACCGTCACCCACGCATAGTGGACGACCTGTTTGTCTATCGAACAGCGTGTATTCTGCTCTGAGGTTTAACTCAGGATCATTGAACAACATGCGTACGGGTATTTGTCTGAGCTTACCATCGTTATTCTTACGAAGTTTTTCATCAAGCGGATGGTTAATCCAACCATCCTTATTTTGAATTTGGCTAGTGATGGTAAATTGGTCATCCTTAGCAGGGAGACGCTTGCCGTCTTTGTGAACGACTTTACCGATGCTAATACGACCTAGAACTGGCGGGGTTATCGTTAGACCTTTAATCATGGTGATATTCCTTATGTATTTAATAAAATGTGCTTAGCCATAAAAAAGCCCACCTGTGTTAGGTGGGCGGTTATGCGCTTGCTTTGATTAATTAGCTTTGACTGATCGATTGAAGTTTTGATGATTGAGTGATCTTTGGCTCAGTCATTAAGTACAACGAAGCGCCTGCTGCCTTGCTTTGTTTTACTAAACTGCTTAAGCAATTCTGGATGGGCTTTGATGACTGCTTTGCTATCCAATCCGACACTGTCTTTCGAGCGTTTCCATGAAATAGCCCCTTTCTCAAATACAGCAACTTCATTATCGGCAATCAGTGTTTGCAGCTGATGCTTGACCTGATCATGACGCTGCTCTAACTCCTGCATATAGTCACGATAGCTCAGCAATTGCTCAAACAGCTTATTAGCGCCGTCATCATCCGTTAGATCAACTTTGCTTGAGGGCTTAACGGTTGGATACAACTGCTTTAATGCCTGAGCAGCAGATTCTGAGTGATCAGGGGTTGGTGGCGTGTCCGTTGCTACGTATTGCCAGAACAGACGCTCATGCTCCATGATGGACTCAATCAAGCGCTCATCACGCTCAACCTTGTAGATCTTCGCTTCATGTCCACAAAGCAGCACGCAGATGTGCGCCGCAGTTTTACCAGTAACCGCTAACTGATGCTGTACTTGGCACGTGACATACAAAGGCACACCATGCTTCCAGAGTTTGGCCCCATGTTCACCAGCCGTCTTGCACTCTAAAATCTGCACCTCGTCATTGCCTGTGATGGCATAGTCTAAATTAGCCAGCATAAAGGCTTTGTCAAGATCAGGATGCTGTAAGACGGCATTCACCCGGCGTACCTTATTGCCTGTATGCTCTTGATAGTATTTAGCGACCATCGGCTCAAGCGTATTGCCCCAGTACAGTGGAGAGTAACCCTCAATACTCTCATCCATGTTTGAGCTCATGCGTCCCGTCTTAATCATCCATAGCTCAAGCATGGATAGGTATGGATGGATACCACAAGCGGCGGCGGCATCGGAGCTGCCAATGCCTTGTTTGCGTACTTGTAGCCAGTCTTCACGGCTTAAGTCTTTGGTGTTGACCAAACGTTTAGCACTCGTTGCTCGGCTAGCAGACGGCTTAACGCGTTTATTTTCTACCTTGGTTTTATCCTCCTTATTGTGCCAGGCTGTTAATGGAACTTTAACCCTAACGGTAGAACGCTTAGTCTGTCTTGGCTGAGTGCTTGTGTTTAATGCGATCATGTTCATGGTGATCTCCTTTTAGATTTATTGTTGGTGAGAAATAAACAGCATAAAAAAACCACGCTCAAAGGCGTGGTTGATTTTTTGATCAGTTATATCTTCGTTACTGGTTAAGCGAGCATCAGTAGCGACTCCTCTAAACCTTTTTGCTTAAGCTTAGCGCCAGCACCAAACCACGCTGAATTGAGACGGTTGTCGGTGTTCATGGCACGGCGCTCATGATCCACGTACTCAGTGATACTACATAGCAGACCGTAAGCCGTATCACTAGCGGCATCGAGTGTGGCCCCGCGTCCTTGACCGTTAAACATGCTCATTACTTGATTCATCGCTTTGGCGTTAGGCACTGCATCTTTCTCTTTCTTAGCGCGGTTAAACAGAATCAGATCATTGTCCTGATCGTTAAATACACGGCTGAGATAGTTGGCCGCTTCTGCTTGGGTAACTCGGCGCTCAGACAACTGCTTCATCTCATAGCTGTGCTCTTCCCACTGCTTCACCGATACACCCAATTGCTGCTTGACCTTATCAGCATCAAACGAAGTTGAATGCGGTACTTTCACCATACCACCATTACCGTTAGCCAAGCTGATCGCTAAGGTGTTATTACAGACCACACGGATGGAGGTGAACTGAGCAGTAGTCGCCAGCGTACCGTCACATGCAGTTGCTAGCAGTAAGTAGCCATTACTGACATCTTTCCCCTTAAGCGTTGCTGACTGGCCTGTACGAGCCAATGCCCATAGCTTACGACCTCCTTTTAAGACGCCTGCGGTCTCCAGTTCAAAGTCAGACTGCTCAGTGAGATCACGATAGAACTCTAGAATCTCACGAGGCTGGACTTCTTGATAGCGTTGGCTGACGACTGATAACGGCTCGAAGTTGTCCGAGCGGTACAATACCTTCTGCTCAGCGAAGGGTAGAATCAAATTGTGCCCTTTATGGTTATTAGCCATGTAACTGACGTCTGAGGATTCAATACGCCAGTCCATACCGGCTTGTTTTGCCCAGACCTCGATAGGCTGCTTAGGCGCAAGCTCATTACCCAAGCCATGCCAAGGAGTTTCGCCAACGTATGCCATTGTTTCGATTAAATGTGCCATGATAATTTTCCTTTTTATTGATAATTTATAACTGAATAAGTTATAGGATTGAGTTGAAAGTTAATGAAGTGAGGTGAACACATGGGAGCAGTCGTCACAGCGATACTGTTTATTGACTAGCATCGGTAGCGCCTTATGAGACTGAGTCATCTCTATAAGCGCTGAGACTGTTGTACCTGCAACCACGCCTATAGCAGGATGAACCTTAAGCGACTTGCACAGACTAACGCCAAGGCTGACTAAAACCGCAGGAGACAACAGCTGGTCGATTAGATTGATACTGATACCATCAGTCATCTCATAGACCACAGTTGACTGACAACATGGACAGATGGTTTTCATAAACACTCCTTTTATTTTGGGCATAAAAAAGGTCTGCACGAGGCAGACCTTTATTGATTAAATGTTGATTGGATTAGGCGCTTTACTAACTACTAATGCGCTATCTCATTAAAATAGTATATATCTGAGATTATTTTGCTATGGGTGGTAGTCCCCGACGATTTGTATTGCGGTAAGTACCGTGACCAAAGGTACGCATATTTGGCGTCAAAGCTTTAAGTTGCTGTCCGCTCTTTTCAGGCTTGGTCAAATACGATGCTGTTCTTACAGCATTTTCGACTTCGAGTGAGTTATTGCGATAGATCATACCCATCCCTAAGAGGTTTTGTTGATCATACTTCCATTTGTTTGATGAAGTATTCCAGTTATAGTAGGTTCCAACTCCATCTGTAATATGACGCCATTTTTCACCTACCTCTTTACCTAGATAATAATCATTCTGTCGTTTTGAACCATCATAGATGAGGAGTAAGTGACAGTGAAGACCATCATTCTTATCTCCTTGCTCTAATGCCCAAGCATACCCTTGTAAATGCTCAAAGCATGTCTTTTTATTCCCTATAAGATCTCTCATATGATTCATATGAGCATGAAAGGTTTCTATATCCACGAGATGACTCTCTTCTCTTGTGTACTTTAAATCGACGTAGACAAATAACAATTTTGAATAGTGATTAATCAGTTCTCGAATATAAATTTCGAGTTCCGCTTTATTTGCAATCTCCTGATCGCGCCAAAGGTTATCTTTAACATCGATAGCATTTTCATAGTATGAGAGTCTATCGATAAAAAACTGAGTTTTATCGTGATCCCAAAAGACATCGCAAGGATATGAATCGCCAACGATACTGTTAGTACTGTAGATAAATGCATTAGCTGTTTCTGAATAACCCAATTCCTCATCAAGGGTATTCATGAATGGATGATACAAATCATTGAGTCGGTTTCTTATTTCTTCGAAACCAAGCTTATTGGATAGAGTACCTCTAACTAGTTTATCGACGTTAGAGACAACCTGAGGTTGATTAAGATGTAAATATGACATGATCCTGTTCCTATGTGAGTGTAATGTTCATAGAGTAGGGTCAGTCAGTATTTTTTTATGAAGGATGTTTAGAGTTGCTTATTTAATAATATAAATAACCCACTAAGAAGAAGCTTGTCGAGTGCAGAGTTCTCAGGGTTAATACATACCATAAATTGCGGATTTCGAGTATTTTGAGCAACAAATAAAGGAATGGAGTTAGCCTGTTGAGTTTAGTTCTTAACCTAAAAATAGGTAAGTAGCATCATGTATTCATTGTCTCAATAGAGATATAATCTACTATAAAGTTATAATTAGTACTGTATTCATGGTTTTATATAACAAACTAAGAGTTTTTGGCTTCCTAACCTTTTGAATCTTATAGGTAAATAATTTTGTATCATACAAAGTTATTATTAAAATAACCATGGAATATATTTAGTATTAATATTGGTATATAATCTTATTAATATGCGTATATATATATAAATATCACGCGTGATAGTAATATTTTAAACAAGGAATGAAATTAACAGTGGCCGTTCAAAATTTAGCTTCGAAAAATTCTCCTGAGGTCATCAAGAGAAGATACCTCAATAAGTTGATTGGGTCCCTTTCTAACAGGGAGACAATGTGGCTACGTAACTATCTTGGTGATATTCACGATAGAGAATTTTTAGATTTAAGCTCTGTCAATATTAAAGAAGGTTTAATTCGACAGCTCTCGATGTACGACGACTATAAAGAAATAACAGAAAGTTCTTTATCTGAACTGAGGTATCAGTTAATACCTAACAAAGAGTTTCAATGGCTAATTGATGGTATGCGACCACAGCTGTATATCTATAGTTTGTTATATAATGGTGAGTTTAAGCAAGGAATACAATTTCTCCCGAATGAATATAGCCATGATGTGATGAGCTGTATTTTTAGTATGATTGACTATTCTACATTTGAAGGAACGCCCTTGGCTTTGACTATTCTACATTTGAAGGAACGCCCTTGGCTTTGGATAGTAAGCTTGGACTTCTTAACAGTTTAAAAGAGGACTGGGCGAATTTAAGGAAATACGACAACTATTCTGAATGGCTAGATGAAAAAAATACGAAAAAAATAAGATGGACAGCTGACTATCTCATCAAAAATGGACTAAATCTAGAAAGCTTGTCAACTGTTTCTGATATTGAGGAGTCTAGGGTTCTTATTTTAGCTTCATTAGATAGTATAGATTACTTGCAGAAGACTAGTGAAGGTGAGCTGGGTCTCCCTTCGCATCGTAAGTTGCTTATTATTGACAAAATGAAAAAAGCATGGAATACAAAAAAATATCGTGATGCGGGTAAGACAAAAACTCCCTATCATTTGCCATTGACGAAAGAGACTAAACGTAGACTAGAGAACATGTCGCGAATAAAAAATCGATCAGAGACAGAAATGTTAGATGTTCTAATCAACTCAGAATATAAGTTAAATTTTCTTGATGCGAATGGTAATGAAATACATGAGTGTTTTCTATATAGAGAGCAATGATTTTATATCTTCAGTTTTTAGACCTTTATCTTTTAGAGCCTGTATCAAAGCCTCACTATCCATATCAGATAGCGAGGCTTGTTTATGCTGATTCATAGACATCTCAATCTGCTGTCGAGCAGTCTGAAAGTCTACGACTTCGCCTTTGTCTCTGAGTAAATCTAAAAAATCAGCCCAGACTTGCATGATCTTACGGCGCTCTTCTAAATGCTGCGCGTGGTTATAAACCGCGCGGATGCTGCTTTTTTTGTCATGCGCCATTTGCTTTTCGATAGCATCGCCCATGTAGCCAAGCTCGTTTAGATTGGTTGAGGCAATGTGACGAAAGCCGTGCCCTGTTTGTTTGCCAGCGTAGCCAAGGATGTCTAAAGCATTATTAATGAACTCTTCGCTATAAGGCTGGTGCATACCAGTATGGTAGAACACGTATTCATATTGTCCTGTGATGGGTTTCATCTCTTCCAAAACTGCTAGCATTTGATCTGATAGAGGGACAACATGCTTACGCGCTATCTTAAGGTTATCAATATCGACACGCCATAGACGGTTAGGGAAGTCGATATGCTCCCATTTCATCATTCTAAGCTCGATAGTACGACAGAATGAATAGGCTAAAAACTTCATGCCCAATCGAGTTTGGTCATGACCATGGTAGCCTTCGATATCCTGTAATAGCTTAGGTAACTCACTAAGCTCAACATGCTTCATGTGCTTAGTTTTTGCTTTTGGATATAGCTCTTTCAACCCTTCTGTATGGTTTACCTCGATTAGGCGCTCTCTCTTTGCTCTTCTAAGGATATTGCCAACGAGATCAATAGTGCGTCTGGTTACTTCTCGTGGTGGTGTTCCTTCAATGGTAGTCCTGCTTTCAATCTGATCAGCCATAAATTTGCAATCTTCGAATGTCACGTCTTTCAAGGCTATGCCTTTAAAGCTTGGTAGCACGTCTTTGTGCATGCGATTATAGTCTTGCTGATAGGTGCGATGCTTTACGTTGCGCTTACGCTCCTCTAACCATTCAAGTGCATACTCATTGAACATTTTGGCTTGTTCATTCGCAAGTTTTTCTTGACGCTTTTTATTCTTTGGATTGATTCCACTTGCTACTAAAGCCTTAATATCAGAGTTAGCTACTCGAGCTTCTGCTAAGCCCATCTGCGGGTATGTACCTAAAGTAGTCTTCTGTTGCTTACCATCGAAGCGATAAGCACTTACCCATGTTCGCGTTCCTGAGCTACGTACCAGTAACTGCAAGCCTTGTTGATCGCTATATTTGTCTGGACGACCAGGGGTGCATTTATCGGTTGGCTTAAGCTTACGAATTTTGGCATCACTTAACATGTTGGTCTATTTCCTATACCTACGAGCTATATGTTTAAAGCGTTAAGACGATTATGTTGGTCTAAGGCATGTAAAAATAGATCGAATGTTGGTCTAATTGAGGTTTATATAGATGATAGACCAACGAATAGACCAACACAAGCCACGGGATAGGTGGGTTATGTTCGGATAGATTGGGAAAACAGCAGACATAAAAAAAACGCTAGACGCGTTATTTATAAAGGTTTACAGAGAGATATAGGAGTATTTAGGACAGGATAGGAAAAATAGGTTTTTATAAGATTGGCGGTGAAGGAGGGATTCGAACCCTCGATACGCTATGAACGTATACACACTTTCCAGGCGTGCGGTTTCAGCCACTCACCCACTTCACCGATTTTTGAACGCCTAAGTATAGCGGATATGATTTAAAATGTCACGACTTACGCCTTATCTTTCTTTATTAGTAGACCCCTGCTAGGATAGCGTATACGTAATAGCGAGCATAGACGGTTGAAAGTTGCATGATAAGTTTTGGCAGGTATAAAGACGTTTTTAAAAATAGCATTATAATAACAGTATTTACTGTCACAGTAGGACTATCATCGGCGCAGGCGGATGACTTTACCCAATGTAGCCAGTCTTTTTATGGTGGTATCTACCCTGAATTTATTAATAATAAGCTAAATAATAAGACACAACCCTTATGTATGGATGGTTTTGCTGTCATGTATTCTGGGATATCACGTACACCGTTATGGTCAGCAGAACATCTAACCCGCAAGCGTTTGCAGCAAGCCAAAGACATCGATCGGGAAGATAGCTTTCATGAAGAAAGCCGAGTTCCGAAGTCAGCACGTGCTTCACTGTCAGATTATTCAGGTTCTGGTTACGATCGCGGGCATCTGGCACCCAATGCCGATATGGCCACCCGCAGCCAGCAATACGACAGCTTTAGTTTGGCCAATATAGCGCCGCAGTCGCCACGCAATAACCGCTATATTTGGCGTAATATTGAGTCTGCTACGCGTTACCTAACACAGCAGTATGGTGAAGTTTATACGGTCACAGGTGTCGCATTTACTAATAAGAAAACCAAACAGCTTGCTGGACGAGTGCTGGTGCCCAGTCATTTTTTCAAGGCCGTTTATATTCCAGCGACCAATCAGGCGGGTGTATATTATGCCCCCAACGACGAATCCGAGCGTATAGAAATCATTAGTATTAATGAATTGACAGCTGAGACTGGCATTGATGTTTTACCAGTGCTTGATATTCAAACCAAAACGCAAGCATTAGAGTTGCCATTAAAGGCTGGAGAAAGTACAGATACACCGAGCGATGCGCCAACTGAAGGGCCTGCTTGGATGCTGTTTGTATGGGCAATTCTTGAATGGTTGGTTGCACAGCTGCAAGCATAAATTATAGCCAGCTTGAATAATGTCCATTATTTACCTGTGAATAATATCCAATGTTACTCAGACATGGAGAGTAAAATGATTGAACCATTCGCGAATAATCATCAAAGTATGCAAGTTGGTGAGCTAATCATAGAAAATCAAGAAGACAAAATTATCATTTATGGAGATCTTGATTTATTGCTTGATGAGTCAGGCTACGAGCAAGCAAAGCAGTTGCATGAGTTGACGACTAAGGTATTACAAGCTTTCAAAAATTCTAATCAAAATAATAAAAAAACGCTCTCGTCAAAAGAAAACAGTGACCGACCAGACAAAGATATAGACAATCCTTTCATGTAACTATTTGATATAGTTTTGATTTTATAGAAACAATTATCTATAAAAAACTACTAGGCAAAGTTCGGATTTTGTCTATAATGAGTGCAGAAGGTGTCATTTAAGTTGATTGTAGCGCTTAAGATGTTAATAGAAGGCGGCAGCAAACGACTGATGACATAGGATAAGCACAAAAAACGTTGTTTTTGAATCATCATACGAATGGAGTCGATCTATGAAATTATTTACAAAATCTGTGTTAGCAGTTGCTGGTATTAGCATGGCCACTATGGCAATGGCAGCTGACCCATTAGCCAACACCACTTGGCAAACTTTTGACGATGGCAAGCCGAAAGGTGTGGTCAAAATCACTGAGTCAAACGGTGTCTTAACTGGTAAGCTTATCAGTACCGTATCAGAAAAAGGTAAGAAACACGTCGGTATGACTATCATCTCTGATCTAAAAGCGGATGGCGGCGGTAAGTATAGTGGTGGAACTATCACTGATCCTGAGAAAAACAAAACCTACCGTATGACTGCCAGTTTGGAAGGTAATACGCTTAATTTAAAAGGCTATCTGGGACCATTTTCACGTAGTCAAACTTGGAAAAAGAAATAAGCAATATTGTTATTCATACAACTGTTTGACATCTACTATGTGATTGTATTGAACAAAAAATAATAAAACCCGCATCGCCAATTGGTCATGCGGGTTTATTTTTAATAAATTTTAATATTGCCAAAACAAGCTGACTTTTAGAGTAAAATTAGTTAGTAAATTCAGGGTAAGCTTCCATACCGCATTCTGCAATATCAGCGCCTTCGTACTCGTCTTCTTCAGAGATACGCAAACCAATAGTAGCTCTAATAATCGCCCATACAATGGAGCTAGCAACGAACACCCAGATAAGAATAGTCGCAGCGCCCGCTATCTGCCCCAGCAAGCTAGCAGCAGGATTGGTAATAGGGACGATTAGTAGACCAAACAGGCCAACAATACCATGGACCGAAATGGCCCCGACAGGATCATCAATTTTTATTTTATCTAAAGCAAGAATAGATAATACGACAATTGCCCCTGCAATAAGACCAAAGAGCGTCGCTTGCAGTGCAGATGGGGTAGAAGGTTCTGCAGTAATGGCTACTAGGCCTGCCAATGCACCATTTAAGAGCATGGTCAAATCTGCTTTGCCAAAGATAAGACGTGCTAGTAATAAAGCGCCAATTGCGCCACCTGCTGCAGCAGCGTTGGTATTCAAAAACACCATTGCGACTGCGTTAGCACTAGCGATATCGCCCAGTTTCAATACTGAACCACCGTTAAAGCCAAACCAGCCCATCCACAGTATCAATGTACCAAGGGCTGCTAATGGCAAATTAGCACCAGGAATCGCTCGTATCTCACCATTGGGTCCATATTTGCCTTTACGCGAACCCAAAAATAATACACCAGCTAATGCGGCTGCTGCCCCTGCCATATGAACAATGCCAGAACCTGCAAAGTCAGAAAAGCCCATATCAGTTAAGTTAAATAGTCCAAAGACATCGCTGCCACCCCAAGTCCAACTACCTTCTAGTGGGTAGATAAAGCCCGTCATTACTACTGCAAATAATAAAAAAGCCCAGAGTTTCATGCGCTCAGCGACAGCGCCTGAGACAATCGACATACAAGTGGCTACAAAGACAACTTGGAAGAAAAAGTCAGATGCTGCAGAGTAGACAGAATCACCTTCAAAGCCATTTTCGGCTGAGGCTGTTAAAGCGTCCTTTACTAAAGTTTCATCACCTGCAATACCACTTAAAAACCAGTCGCCACCATACATAATAGCGTAGCCACATATCATGTACATGGTGCAGGCGGTTGCAAAAAGAGTGATATTCTTGGTTAAAATTTCGACAGTATTTTTGGATCGAACCAGTCCGGCCTCTAACATGGTAAAGCCTGCGGCCATCCACATGACCAGTGCGCCACATACCAAAAAATAAAACGTGTCGAGTGCATATTGCAGCTCAAAAATCTGACTTTGCATCTTAATTCCCCCTTGAATTGACAATGCGGTAGATTGGTTTGCTTTTAGACGTACATGATGGAGCAATTATCCTTATAACGTTTACTAAGACTATATTTGCACCAATAGTGTGCAAAACTACTTATTCATGGCTTAACTATAAGTTCTAAATAGCATCTGGACCTGTTTCACTGGTACGAATTCGAATAACTTGTTCGAGTGCTGTCACGAATATCTTGCCATCTCCGATTTTGCCAGTGCTGGCAATACGGGTGATAGCCTCAATAGCTGGCTCAACCATCTCGTCGATAACCGCTACCTCGACCTTTACTTTTGGTAAAAAGTCCACTACGTACTCTGCACCGCGATACAGTTCAGTATGTCCTTTTTGACGACCAAACCCTTTAACCTCGGTGACAGTGACGCCTTTGACGCCAATATCTGACAGTGCTTCACGCACATCATCAAGCTTAAATGGTTTTAAAATCGCAGTGATTAACTTCATAAAAAATTTCCTTATATGAATGATGTCGCAGGCCATTGCATACTTTTAATGCATCATAGCTTTGCCATGCTTGTGATAAGTCATTCAAAAAATGTGCCAGACGTACTCAAGGGGGAGGAACGTTTGGACTTATCTACCTTAAAAATGACCACCACTATAACGGACAAAAGCTTTAAATTCTCATCGTATATGGTGCAATAAAAACGAGATAGTCCTGATAATTACATAGTAATTTTAGGATAAATACAGCAGTATTGCCTGTGACGTTAGGTGCAACAAAAACTTTATTATAACCAACTTTCATACCCTACGGGGAGGGTATCCTGTGATGATTTGCGAAAATCTTACAAAGAGGGGAACTTAGATGTCAAAACAAAATCCGGATACAGGTATCTATCATAACAGCGTAGATAATAAGGCGTTATAGAGGTCAGTGAATGATGGCATACGAAGATAAAAGTAGGGCGGGTTTACAACATAATCGTCTGATAGCCAGACAGTAGATTGGGCTGTAAATAAGAAGCTGCCTACGCTAAGAGCAGTACAGGTAGCTTCGATATTAGTAATAACTTATACGCTGTAATAGCAAAGATAAAGGAATTTAGGCTTTAGGAAAAAGTAAATAAGGCGTCTTAGTAGTGCCCAATAACTTCTCAGTTTCGCTCCCTTTGAGTAGCTCACGTAACCGCGATTGTCCAAAAGCACCAGTCATCAGCAGGCCAATATTATGCTCGCTTTGATAATAGTTCAAAGCAGCACAAACATCGCGGCAGTTCAATAAAGTTTTTTTACAATTGATACCTGCTTGCTTGAGACGTGCATAAGCTTCGCGTAGTGCATCACAGTTTTCAGAGGTATCTTTACCAACCATCACAATATGGATGGTTAAGGCTCTAATCAGCGGTGTTTTACATAACCAATTAAGCATTTTATGTGAAGTGGCGCGATTATCAAATGCAAATAAAGCGGTAGTAGGGGGCGAAAATGGTGCATGAGTCACCAAAATGGGGCAATGACTCAAACGTATCAGCTGACTTAGGGTAGATTTACAGGTAACATGATGACCGATGACTATCAATTGTGATTTTTCATCGACATAATCGATACTATCACCGAGCGTTTCATGACGATGCAGCGTATAGACTTTACGCTTATGCAAATTTTGCTCACAATAAGCCGCTGCTTGATGCAGTAGAAGTTTGCCTTGTGCTTTGAGCTCTGAGTTGCTCAGATGCTCATGACTTGTAAATTGATCAAGTAAATGATTTTCATCGTCGATATTTAAACAGCCTGAATAGTTGATAGCTGCCTTTTGCTGTACGCTTGGTACTGCATGTAGTAGACCGACGGGCGTTTGCATACGCTTTGAGGCCCACATACTAGCATCCAATACAGCTTGTACATGGTCAGGACAATCTAAACAAGCAATAACACTATCTGGTTTTAAGTTACTCATAAGGGCAACCACATCATCTCAAAAAAAAGTACAGTTAAGCGAAACAGAGCAGCACAGCAGCCATAACTGATAGCCACTGTTCAGCAAACTCTGAGAGCAAAACTAGACGTTTGAGCCTATTTGCTAATCTAATAGGCCGATATCGCGGCGATCGTGAATAGAAAAACGATCGATCAACGTGCGACTGGCGTTATTTAAACCAACTACTTTGACATCAATACCCTCGCGTTGCAAGCGCATGACCAACTTATCTAAAGTATCGACCGCACTGATATCCCAAAAATGCGCGTGACTGACATCGATCTCAATATTGTCTACTGCCTCTTTAGTATCGAAGCTTTGCAAAAATTGCGTTGTCGATGCAAAGAAAACTTGTCCTTGGACGTAGTAATAACGAGTATTGCTACCGTCATCATACTCACTAAATATGGTTAAGAATTGTCCAATTTTGTTAGCAAAAGCCAAGGCTGATAGTAGAACCCCAACTCCAACCCCATACGCTAAGTTGTGAGTAAAGACAGTGGTCAAGACGGTCGCTAGCATGACAATATTAAACGACATAGGATGCGTTTTAAATTCTCGAATAGACTGCCAGTTAAATGTACCGATGGATACCATAATCATAACAGCAACGAGAGCCGCCATTGGAATTTGACTGACCCAATCGCTTAAAAAGACCACCATAATCAATAAGACTACACCCGCCATCAATGTCGATAAGCGCGTACGTCCGCCAGATTTTACATTGATCATGGATTGACCAATCATCGCGCACCCTGCCATACCTCCAAAAAAACCTGAAACGACGTTGGCAATACCTTGACCACGGCATTCACGATTTTTATTACTTGGCGTATCGGTCAACTCATCTACAATCGTAGCGGTCATCATCGATTCGAGCAAACCAACAATGGCTAACGCAATAGAGTAAGGAGCAATAATCAGTAACGTGTTTAGATTGAGTGGAATATCAGGTAGCAAAAACACAGGCAACGAATCGGGTAGGTCGCCCATACTGCCTACATTACGAATGTCTAAATTCATATATAATGCGACAGCTGTCAGACCAACGATACACACAAGCGGTGATGGCACAATACGGCCGATCTTGGGAATAAGCGGAAACAGATAGATAATTGCTAGACCAGCTGCCGTCATCATATAGACGGTCAAGCCAACACGTTCAGTCGCTGGATTAAGCTCTGGCAGCTGAGCGGCAAATATCAAAATCGCCAGCGCATTGACAAAGCCGATCACTACTGAGCGAGAGACAAAGCGCATCAGATTACCAAGCTTTAAGATACCCATGATAATTTGGATACCGCCGCATAGCAGTGTTGCTGCAAGCAAGTATTGCAGCCCATGCTCAGCGACTAGATCAACCATAACAAGCGCCATCGCACCTGTCGCAGCTGAGATCATGCCTGGGCGACCGCCAACGAAGCTAATCACTACGGCAATACAAAATGAGGCGTACAAACCAACCTTTGGATCGACGCCTGCAATAATAGAAAAAGCAATGGCTTCTGGAATCAGCGCCAATGCAACAACGATACCAGACAGCATATCGCCGCGCACATTAGAAAACCACTCATCACGTAAGCTATCAAAAAAAGATGTCATAAGTAAACTGCATAGATTTGGAGGCAAAAAAAGTAATCATCCGCTAGTGGTTATATTATCTATCAACAATAACCGTTTATAGATAATATTAGCCGCTAAAGAAGCTACCGCGTCGCTTAACAGACTAAAACTGTCAAACGGTCTTGCACTTTCACTATCTAAAGATTATGAATATCTCACAACATTTGGCTACCGAGTCGTTTGCAGTATTGCCAATAGTAAAATATGATAAAAACCTAAGATAGTACTCAAATGGCTATGATGATGTATCACAGCAGATAGATTGTCAGGTAAGATAGGCAGAATAGCTATGAAAAAGTAACTATAAATAAGCGTCTGCTGCAACCTAGTGACAGTATGATTCGCTACCAAGGTCTAATAGCCTTGCGATAAATGCCATAATATAGGTCATAACACATTCAATCGACATACAAAACTAAATTATCAGTTAAGGCCTCAGTAACTTAATATAAAAACATGCGCATAATAGCACAAAGTAATGAAAAAGCAGTACCGAAACATGCACGATACCGTTATCATGCTTACCATTATAATAGTTAAAAATATCATATCGTCTATCTAGCCGATGTCTTATCGATAACCACCCATATTTGATAGCCAGACCATAGTCTCAGAAAAGGAAAGATATATGACGACCCTCGCTGCAACAAAAACTCTAATCCATAAAGGCAGTGGCCTACAAGTGGTGGTCGGATTGGGTCAATCAGGGCTATCGGCAGCGCGTTATTTGACTGAACAAGGCTATCAGGTAGCAGTCACAGATGGTCAATCAGCACCAGTATTAGCAGATAAGCTTCCTGCTGCTATCGAAATTCGTCAGTTTGGTGCTATTGATGCAGAGTTATTGCAACAAGCCGCACGTATTATTATTAGTCCTGGTATTTCTCTTGACACTCAAGCGATCGCAGCAGCGCGGCAAGCCAATATTCCGATAATAAGCGATATTCAGTTGTTTTGTGAGGCTTGTGATGTTCCCATCATCGCGATTACGGGCTCTAATGCCAAAAGCACCGTGACGACACTGGTTGGTGAAATGGCTGCGGATGCTGGAATCAATGTCGGTGTCGGCGGTAATATTGGCGTTCCAGCTTTAAATCTTTTATCTAATAGCGATATGGCTTTAGCCGTACTTGAGCTGTCTAGCTTTCAATTAGAAACAGTGACCAATCTGGGCGCTCAAGTAGCAACAGTGCTCAATATGTCTCCTGATCATTTAGATCGCCATGGCGATATGCTTGGTTATCATCAGGCCAAGCACCGTATTTTTCAAGGTGCCAAATCGGTAGTAATCAACCGTGAGGATGCACTTACTCGGCCATTGGTCGCTGATGATTTACCGCGTTTAAGTATTGGTATTCATGCGCCAGATAGAGGTCAGTATGGTTTGATAACTGATGTCGATGGACAGATTTATTTAGCTCGTGGTACAGAGCGGCTACTATCAGCAGACAAGCTGATTATTAAAGGTCGCCACAATTTACTTAATGCTCAAGCGGCTCTGGCACTAGGCGAGCTTGCAGGTCTACCTATCGATAGTATGCTTGCAACCTTACAACGCTTTACAGGGCTTGATCATCGTTGTCAGTATGTCGAAACTGTAGCAGGGATTGATTATTTCAATGATTCTAAAGGTACCAATATTGGCTCGACCATTGCTGCTATTGAGGGTTTAGGTGCAGTGTATGCGGCCAAAGACGGTAAACTACTTCTAATCTTAGGGGGTCAAGGCAAAGGCCAACAGTTCGGTGAGCTGGCACCTTTTATTAATCAATATGTCAGTCAGGTTTTATTGATTGGGGAAGATAGCCAGCAGATTGAGCAGCATTTACGTGCAGCCAAGCTAAATGATGATGTGCTACTCAAGCAGTGTCAGACGTTAGAAAATGCTTTTGCTACTATTCAGCAAGTGACTAGTAGCAGCTTGTCGCAAGTACAAGCAGTGTTATTATCACCTGCATGTGCAAGCTTTGATCAGTTCAGTGGTTATGCTGCTCGCGGCGATTACTTTCGTGAGTTAGTAACGCAATTGGTTACAGATACTGATGCTGTCAATACGCTCAGTTAATTCATCTATTTAGATGATAAATGATTGTTTTGCTTATAAATTACTGCTACTGTCAAACACAGTTAGCCAGTTCTGGTTTATGAAGAACCTCTTTTTAGTAGTCGCCAACTAACGTCTACTAAAAGCGATGGTACGTTTACTAGTTGTGATAGCTATTAAGTCTGTTTTCTATTTGATTTGGTTTAAACGGTGGCGTCGGATAGATGTCGTGTTTTTTTGTTTGTTAATATACTTGAATATTATGGCGCTCTCTTTTTTTTCTCGTTCTTCTCAAAAGTCTCAGCCAACTTCTGGCGCAGATGGTGTTCTCTCTTTACCTTCAGCACGCGCAATTTTGATATCTAGCGTTGGTTGTATGATGGTACTTAGCTTACTTATGGTGGCTTCAGCCTCTATTCCTTTTGCACTAAGTCGCGGCATGAGCGAGCTGTATTTTTTTGAACATCAGCTGCTATACATGGGCATCGGGCTAATCGCTGCAGCGATACCGTATTACTTTGTACCACTAAAAACCCTCTACCAGACTGAGACACAGTTTATATTGCTAGGTGTCACTGGTGCGCTTTTGATAGCGACGCTATTTGGTACGCCTATTAATGGTTCAAAACGCTGGCTAAACTTGGGCGTGATTAACTTTCAGGTCGCAGAACTAGCGAAGCTTGTGGTCATTGTCTTCGTTGCTGACTTTGTAGTGCGACGCTCGTTTGAAGTCCGTAACGGTTGGGATGGGTTTTTACGCATCTCTTTAGTGATCGGTCTGCTGACTTTTTTATTATTATTGCAGCCTGATTTTGGCTCATTGGTGGTCATCGTCGGCACAGTGTTTGCTATATTTTATATCGCTGGGGCACCTTATAAGCAATTTGTCGCGCTAGGGGCGGTCGTAGGTGTGCTTGGCGTACTGGCAGTCACTATGGTTCAGTATCGTCTGACAAGGGTGTTATCGTTTTTAGATCCCTTTGATGATATTCAAGATACTGACTATCAATTGGCACGCAGCTTGATTGCATTTGGTCGTGGACAGTTTACAGGTGTAGGTTATGGTGAAAGCGTCCAAAAACTATCACATTTACCTGAGGCACATACAGATTTTTTGTTGGCCATTACTGGTGAAGAGCTAGGCTTCGTTGGCGTGACGATGATTTTGATATTAGAAGCACTTATCATCGGTAGTGCTATGCGTATTAGTTATAATGCGCTAAAACGTCGGCAAATGCGTATGAGCTATACCGCTTTTGGTATCGGCATTATTTTTATTGCACAAACGATTATTAATGCTGCTATGAATATGGGAGCGATGCCGACTAAAGGATTAACGATGCCGTTCTTTAGTTATGGTGGGTCATCAATGCTGATTAGTTTGGTGATGGTGGCGCTGCTACTCAAGATTTATAACGAGAGTCCTGAGATAGAAAAAAGCCAGTGCCGTTATTTCTAAAGAAAGTGCTAGGACAGACAAACAGAATGACGTATATTCGTTAATATTAGTCATTAATCTATGTCAGTTATTACCCTAAAGATAATAAAAGCGTCGCCGTTGGGTGGCGCTTTTTGCTCTGAAGTGATTAGTTAAGGAGCGATGATATTTAGTGCATTCTTACCTTGCAAGGGCGTGTTGTCCCATTGTGTAATGGCTTGCTCGAGCATGCGAGCTGGAGTATCCATATCGACAGCAGGCTGCTTTAATAACTGTAAAGCCATCGCAATCAGCTGACTGGGCTTACGAGTATCTATAGGTTGGGCAAGGTTTTGTTTAGAGAGCTTTTGTCCATCAGGATTGCATATTAGTGGCAAATGATACCACTGATCTATAGCTGGTAAACGTGCAGCTTGCATGATGCTGATTTGTGCAGTCGTCATAGGTAAGATATCTAAACCGCGCATGATGTGAGTGACTCCTTGTAGCCCATCATCAAGGCTTGCTGCCAAAATATAATTAATCATGCCATCTTGGCGACGAACGACCATATCGCCCAAGGTTTGCTGCGGATTATCCCATTGTAATCCTTGAATACCATCTTGAAAACCTATGAGATAATCTGGTAGCTGCAGGCGTAGTTTATAACGGTCTTTATCAAGATGTGCCTCTATACAGCAGCGTGGGTAGCGCTGTCTATTAAGAAGTTTTTGAGTGGCGTTTTGCAAGTTTGCGCTTTCTATTATGGCTTTTTGCTCCCAATAACGTTCAAGGCTTTTACGTGAGCATAGGCAACCGTAAGTTAGAGGGGCCAGTATGGAAGATAGATATTCATTATAAATATCAATGCGCTCGGACTGATAAACGACATCGCCATCCCAATGCAAGTTTAAGGTCTCTAAGTCTATCAGTATTTGCTCACTAAATTGTCGGTCACAGCGCTCAGTATCGGTATCTTCAATACGTAGAAGCCAGTCGCCGCCTAGTGATTTGATATGACAGTAACTTGCCAGCGCCGTGGTCAAGGAACCAAGATGCAGCTCGCCGGTGGGTGAAGGAGCAAAACGCCCAATAGGATACGCCGACAGTGACGTCAGTTTAGACGTTGGTTTAAATAGTGTCATTGTAGGGGTATCAGTAGTATGAATGCGTGTCAAAATAAGCCGCTATAATAATAAAAGAATAAGAATAGCGTAAAAGAGCGTTAGGGGAAAAGATATTTATTAAATTAAGAAGTTTTGTTAACTGATTTTAGGCTTTAGGGTAGGCCGTAAAATGCAACAAGCGACCAATTGGATGGTCGCTTGTTGCATTGAATACTATTGGACTAATTAATTGAATTGATCAACGAGATCAGTCCTATATAGTAGGAATAGTATGTTATGTATGACCTTGGTTTTGACGCTCTTTCATCTCAGACAACGTTTTGCAGTCAATACATTGCGTTGCTGTTGGTCGAGCTTCTAAACGACGTAAACCAATCTCTACTCCGCAAGTTTCACAAAAACCATAATCATCGTTTTCAATCTCTGACATAGATTTGTCAATTTTGCGAATCAATTTGCGTTCACGGTCGCGCGTGCGTAATGCTAGTGCAAACTCTTCTTCTTGAGTGGCCCGATCATTAATATCTGGCATGGCACTAGACTCATCTTGAATATAAGTCTTTGTACGGTCAGCTTCGCCGATTAGTTGATTTTTCCAGTCCAATAAAATGGCTTTAAAATGCTCTAACTGCGCATCAGACATATACTCTTCGTCTTTGGCAGGCTCGTAAGGGGTGAATTTGACATCACTCGGATTATTAGTCAGGGTGCTCATATGGGTAT
Source organism: Psychrobacter sp. ENNN9_III (assembly GCF_001462175.1). NCBI lineage: Bacteria > Pseudomonadati > Pseudomonadota > Gammaproteobacteria > Moraxellales > Moraxellaceae > Psychrobacter > Psychrobacter sp. ENNN9_III. The sequence continues at coordinate 4,040 of NZ_LNUO01000171.1, read as the reverse complement.
CCTACTTTTTCAAATTAATTCAATGAAACGACGTTTTAAAGGATAAAACTTGGATAAGTGTCAACACAGATTATTACTTATCTTTTATAGACCGTTTTATCACAGGGTAACGCAAGTAACACAGCTGCTTTAAAGGTACGCTCATATCGACATAACAATAATGATGGACATTATTCATAAATAAGTACGCATCTTGTCGTTGCTATAATGAACATTATCATCTAGGTATAAATAATAATGTTCATGAGTACACGGCTGATTGTGAACACTTAACTGGTTGTCGTCTCAGCTATCCTAGCCACTATAATTTGCCTAACACTTAATGCTAGGCGCTCCTATTCCATCTTATTTTTAATATCCATCTAACTAAAGTCTATTTAGCTTGTATCATTATTTGCAGTATCGTCTATTCTATTATCATTGCCTAGTATTATTTAATAAAATATCTTACACACTATACATACTAAAATCCTAAGCTTTATAAATGATGAAAATCAATAGATAACAAAGCTATATAAACAGTGTTATTCATCGAAGCAATAAAACTGGCCGCTAAGTATCTAATCTTTTGACCCAGCTTGCAACCTGCCCAGTGTTGGCTAATTGCAACCAACGGTAACCAGGTAATGCACTTGTATCATAAGCGAAGTCATCTTCGTAAGGCTTAAACTGATAGCAGGTTGATGGAGTGGTATATACGGTAACCCCATTTTGATAGCGAACTTGGTCTTGATGCGTATGACCGCTAATAATCACGCGCAAATGTGGAAATGCCGCCATACGTTGCCAACAAGTAGATACATTATCTGCAATGTGAGCATCTATCCACTCTGAGTGCATGAGCATCACATGATGATGTAAGGCAATAAGCGCAGGTTTGTCGCAGGCACTCAAACGCGCGCATAACCAGTCAATATCTGTATTGGTCACTTCACCTGCGACCTTACCAGGAATTGCAGAATTTAGTAGCAATAGTTGCCAGTAGTCTGTATGTATTACGTGGCGACTGAGTAGACGTTCGTCTGCAGGCTGAGGGATGAGCTGGCGCTGAGAATATGGTAGTTTGCCACCAAGCTCATCTGTTACATCATGATTGCCAGCAATACAAGCGAAAGGGATGCCGGTATCATGCAGTACCTTAAAAATATGATCATAAATAGCAGGCTTGACCACATTAACCAAATCGCCTGTGACTAAAATCAAATCACAGCGAATATCTTCGCTCAATGCTTGTGCTAATACTGCCTCAAAACTATATGTACAACAGTATTCAGAGGTTGGTTGTTTATAAGCTACCTTTTGTACTGCTTGTACGGTAGATAAATGCATATCTGTAATCTGTAATACATTTACCTGACCATCTGGGCTGCTGATTTCACGAGCAGGATAACTTGGCATAAGGTCGATCCCTTACTACATCAAGACAATTAAAGCCTAAGAAAACCACTATAAAAAATAATAGTGCAAACTTATAGCACAAAAGTTATGTAATCTCTAGCACTAAATGCCAAACAAGGTTTATAAATTACTTATTGATAATGCTAAAGTATTCCATTGGTTAAAACGACTTTAAGCATTAAAAATACCTAGTAAAGCTAAACACGTATCTTGGTCACTGTTTTGGTTATTAAAAGGGCGCTAAAAAATAAGACCGCTAATACTAAAACTATAGCAAGTCCAGTCTGTATATCAAGCCAAATACTACCCCAAATGCCTAGCGTTACGCCTACTTGCGCTATTATGAGTGAAAAGACGACCATCTGTTTAGGAGCTGTTGACCACAAACGTGCCGTTAATGCGGGCAATACTAGTAGGCCACTGATTAATAAGCTGCCAACGGCTTGCAAAGCAATGGCACAAAAACCTGCCAACACACCCATAAAAAACAGGCGTTGTCTTGTCGGATTAACCCTTTGAATGCGGGCAAGAGCCTCGTGAGTAGCAAGTTTTATTTGAGCGGGCCATATATAGGCCAAAAACACTAACCCTACTAGCACACTACCAGCGAGCAATGGCAAGTCAGCCCAATCAAGCTCAAGTAAATTGCCAAATAAAAACCCTAAAACATTTGCTTGCTGATCAGTGAGCTGAGTTAAGGTCAATAGCCCCAGACATAATAAAGACACTGCCACCACTGCCAGTACTGCGTCAGTAGGTAGGCGCTCATCTTCAATTAATAACAGGGCTAACACTACTAGAACGCTGACGATGGCAATACCAATACCCATTGGCAACTGCCACCAAACTGCAATCGCGACTCCTAATAGTGTCCCATGAGACAAGGCATCGGCAAAAAACGCCATCCGTCGCCATAATACTAAGCAGCCAAGTGGGGCTGATAGTAGACCTAATATACTGCCGGCAATCCAGGCAGGGGCAATGATAGCTAACCAAGCGGTCATAAAAGCTGTCTTCCGTTAAAATAAAAGAACATTGCTTAATACTAAGGTGTGTCCTCATTTAGATGACTATCGATTAAATTGAGAACATGCCCTAAGCACAGAACGTTTCGTAATAGGGATTAAAAGGTTATATAAAGAAAAGTACGTCAGTAGATTTGTAGAGCCAAAAAAGGTCGCTCACAATAGTACTTATAATAACTCGCTTGGTGCCTGATGCTCACAAGCATGGGGCTTATGCACATAAGGCTGCTCATAATGATGACCAAATAATTTTTGAAATTCAGCGGTGATGGCAAGCTCGCTCGGTTGACCTTCGCAGCAAATATGCTTATTTAAGCAAATAACCCGCCGGCTGCCTTTCATGACCCAATGTAAATCATGTGACACCACCAACATCGCACAACGCAAAAAATCTGGCAGCTCATCGATAAATTGATAGAGCCAAACCTCAGTATCAGGATCAAGCCCTTGCATTGGCTCATCTAAAATCAATAAATTGGGCTTATCTAGTAAGGCCCGTGCCAGTAGTACGCGCTGCGTTTCACCGCCAGAAAGATGTAGCATTTGCCGTGATAACAGATGATTTAAGGATAAATTATCAAAAATAAACTGGCGTTGTTCTGATGTTAAACGACGTCTGTCTGCCTGAGTCAAAAGGTCTTTTACTCGTAATGGTAAGATAGGCGGCACCGTAAAACGCTGCGGCACATAACCAAGTTGCAATGGTTGATGATTAATAATCTTACCTGCTGTGGGCGTGATGAGACCTAAGATAAGTTTGACCAACGTCGACTTGCCTGCACCGTTTGGACCGATCAGACTGACAGTTTCATTGACAGCAATATCGATATTGATGTCTTTGACCAAACGCTGTTGACCAATATGGTAATTGATACCATTCAAGCTAAGTAACGGTAACCCATAAGAGATGTTTTTATTATTGGACGATTGCTCTAAAAGGCTCATAAGATAACAGCCGAAAATTAAATAGACGTAAGAAGAAGGGGTAGATAGAACATAGATATTTTATTGGCAACTTTGACAGCGTCCGCTAATCTCAATGACGCTACGAGAAACCATAAAACCGGCATCTTGCTCTGCAAAGCTCATCATTTCTTGTACTGGCAGGCTACTACACTCTTGTACACGCTGACACACTTCACAGATTAAAAACGCAGCAGTATGTTCATCACGTGGATGGCAACAAGGGACATAAGCATTGATCGAAGTCAATTGGTGAATCAATCCCTCACCCAACAAAAACTCTAAGCTGCGATAGACAGTTGGCGGGGCTACGTTTTTTCGAGCTGGTGCTTTTGCATTGTCAGCCCTCGTAGTCGTCCGCATTTGTTGCAGCTCTGTGATCAAGTCATACGCACCTATTGGCTTATTGGCTTGCAATATTAGTGCATATATCTGCTGACGCAGCGGGGTAAAGCGTACACCGCGCAACCGACATTGAGCTTTGGCGGTCTCTAAACGCTCAGTCACATCATATGACGTAAAGTGTTGAACATCATGTAAATGTTCGCAAACAGAAGAAGCAGAAGACATTGTATAGACTCCAAAAAACGATGATATAACGCCCAGCAGTATAAGCCAAAATATTTAAAAACTGTCAACAAGAAATTTTATTAG
>NZ_LNUO01000170.1:0-9090 GCF_001462175.1 Psychrobacter sp. ENNN9_III | reverse complement strand
AAAAAAAAAAATCATAGTATAACATAATAAAAATTGTAAAATCAGCGTTGTTATTTATCAAGTGGTTTCTCCAGACTTGATCTTTTTAGACCATACTTATAGGGCAGTTATCCGATGAATGCTACTCTCCAAAACCTTAGCAATCTATACAATAAAAATAAGTACTTCCAATATAGAATGAATAGCTTCTCCTTTTACAGAATAGGACAGTTTTTGTGTCAACCCAAATACACATTGACGCTAATGTTGATGCTGTTAAGCTCATTTATGATGACTGTACAAGCAGCGACCGTTAGCGTTAGTAACTATCCTTTGTTTTTATTAAGTGAGGCCGTCACTAAAGGCGCGCCATCAGCCAATCGACTACTGCAAGCAGGGGAGGTCGGACATCATGGCAGTATCAGCCCTGGTGATATTAAAGCCATTCAAGACAGTAAGTTTGTTGTGTGGTTTGGTGAGCCATTAGAGAACAACCTTGCATCGAGCTTGAACACAGCACCAAATGCGATTGCTTTATTTGGCTTTGATGCTTTTAACCGTCACCCATTACGTGATGTCAAAGGCCAACCTATTGCAGATACTTTAGACCCGCACATTTGGCTCGATCCTGAAAACGCCAAAGCCATCACCCGTGCACTGGCAGTGATTCACAGTCATGCAAACCCTCAGCATAAAAATTTGTATCAAGCCAACGCAAAGAAGTTTGCCCAACGACTGGATAGAGCAGTAGAGTTGACGCAACTAGATAATCGAAAAACCTATCCTTATTGGGCTTATCATGATGCTTACCAATATATTGAAAAAGCGCTGCAATTACAGCTTGCTGGTAGTTTGAGTACGGACCATCATTTGGCACCTAAAGCCAGTCAGATTCGTTGGCTTAATGAGCAGCGTCCCGTTAAAAAAATGTGTTTGGTTAGTCCAAGCGCTCCGGGTAAAGGTTTGCTTGCTAAGCTTCAGCCAGTAGATATGATTGTACAGCCTGAAGACATGAGCGGTAGCAAAGACTTCGTTAGCGGCTGGAGTAACATGGTGCAAAAATTACGTAACTGTATATCTTAATAATCAACAAACAACACAATGTTTTGAGTAATGAGTGGGCCAATTTGGCATTTAAGGATTATTTAGTATTTTTATGAACCATTAATTAACGATAACGAATTAAAGGCTTGATATTTGCCATATATTACTTGCTAATTACTCAGTTGCTCCTTATAATAAGTGGCGTTTTATTTTGGTTAAAAGGTTATATCTGTATAGTGAACCGTTCATAGAGAAGTATGCCATTTACACGCTACTATGACTTGAATGCTACGGTTATTATTCCAACGCTATAGGTAAGCTGATGACCAAACCTGCCAAACGTACGCAAAGAGATCAAATCGGCGTCTATATTAAACGTCAAGCGTGGATACTATTTATCCTTATTATTGTCGCTTGGATTATAGATGTCAGTTGGCTTAGCAGTGATCTTGTCGTAGCAAAAAGTACTGCGATTGGTGCGCTATTAAGTTTTGTTACTCAAGCTGTATTTGCTGGATTTATCTTTTGGTACACAGGATATCGCGCGCGCCAACATATTGTTAGCCAGCTATATCGAGGTCAAATGGCCAAATGGTTGTTGACTGTGTTTGGTTTCGCACTAATTTTTATTACCATACGACCCCTGTCAGCGCCCGCGCTATTCATCGGTTTTATGGTAATGCAGATTAGTCACAGTTGGATGTTGTGGCATATACGTTAATGATAAATGACAGTCGCTTATGATGATTTTCTGAGCTTTTGTATTTATCCGATATAACGCCATATTTATTCTATAAATATAATGCTGTTAATAGCATAAAAATGTCATCCTGCCGTCCAACTTCTCTACGACTAAGTCGAAAATTAATAAATGATGTGTTTTTGAAGTTTTATAAGACTAATAATTACTATAAACATAATTGCTTAAAAATAATGTTTTACAATTTAATTAAGAGCGCAAACCTATATTGTTAAACGTTACAAGCTACTATAATAGTTACATAGCAGATAAAAAACACATAATTGCCTTTACACGAATACTACGCTGCATTAAGATAGGCAGCTAATTATTTTGCTTAAACGTGCTGTATTGAGCACATATCTTGCAAATCAAGATATCGGCAAACACTAATATGATAACTTTAAGTACGTTTATGTGCAGATGCTAAGGGCTAGTAATGAATACTCATAAGCCCTTTTTTGATAACTAAATTTTATTGAAGTCTGTCAAAAACCAGTAACTGCACCAGAAGTATGGGTTGGATGTTGTTGATTACATGAGAGTGCGAAAACGATTTATTTGCAGATAATACGAACCTATAAGATGCTATTAATCTTCTTAAAAGTTCAGTTAGGTCAGGCAAATATTGTTATTAGTATACTTATCAGATGACAACCGTATTCTTTGGTAGTTGATTCAATCGTTGATTAATAAGAAGCTTATATTATGGCAGCCGAGCAACAAACATCATCAGAATATATCTCTCACCACTTAACGAACTGGACGTATGGCTATCTGCCAGGCGAAGGTTGGAAAGTTGCCTATACTGCTGAAGAAGCGGGACAAATGGGCTTTAATGCTATCCACCTTGACTCTATGCTATGGTCAATTGGTCTGGGTATTTTATTTTGTGCCATCTTTTGGATGGTTGCCAAAAAAGTGACTTCAGGCGTGCCAAGCAAAACTCAAGCGGCAGTTGAATTAATCGTTGAGTTTGTTGATAACAACGTTCGTGATTCTTACAGTGGTACCTCAAAGTTGATTGCACCTTTGGCATTGACCATTTTTGTCTGGATCTTCTTGATGAACCTAATGGATTTATTGCCTATCGACTTTATTCCAAGTCTAGCGGGCCAGATTGGTGCCGCGATGGGCCATGATCCACATCACGTGTTCTTTAAGATTGTTCCAACAACTGATCCCAATATCACGCTTGGCATGTCATTCTCAGTCTTTTTGTTAATTCTTTTTTATAGCATCAAAGAGAAAGGCGTGGGCGGTTTTGTTGGTGAGTTAACACTACATCCGTTTAGTGCCAAGAATCCTATCTTGCAAATTATTTTAATCCCCATCAACTTCATCTTAGAAGCGGTTACCTTAATTGCAAAGCCTGTTTCATTAGGTTTGCGTTTATTCGGTAACATGTATGCTGGGGAATTGATTTTCATACTGATTGCTCTAATGCCATTTTGGATTCAATGGGCGTTATCGGTACCGTGGGCTATCTTCCACATTTTGATTATTACACTTCAAGCGTTCGTATTTATGATGCTCACGATAGTTTACTTGTCGCTTGCATCATCAACTGAACATTAATTAGACATTCAATAGGTAAATGAGGATACATCAATGGATCCAGTATTAGGTGGTTACACAGTTATCGCAGTAGCGTTACTTATCGGTCTTGGTGCACTTGGCACAGGTATTGGTTTTGCTATTCTAGGTGGTAAGTTCTTAGAAGGGGTTGCGCGTCAACCAGAGCTTGGCTCACAGTTGCAAACTCGTATGTTCATCGTAGCAGGTCTTTTGGATGCTATTCCGATGATCGGTGTTGGTATTGCTATGCTATTGTTGTTCGCTAACCCTCTAGCAGGTTAATCCGAAAGCTCAGTTGTAAGTGTTTGGTGTTCAAAGATTTACTATCAAATATAGTCAAGATTTGACTGCCAAACATGACCAATTAAACTGATTTTTCATTAACAAAGAGGTGATCACGTGAATATCAATTTTACCCTCGTCGGTCAAGCCATTGCTTTTGCAATATTTGTGATTTTTTGCATGAAATTCGTGTGGCCACCACTTATTGGGGCTATCAACGAACGTCAGCGTAAAATCGCTGAAGGCTTAAATGCCGCAGAAAAAGCAAAAGCAGACCTGGCAACCGCGGAGCAAGATGTCCAGCAGGAACTCGATGCTGCTAAGACTAAAGCTGCTGCTTTAATCGAGCAAGCTAATAAAAGTGCCAACCAGCTTGTCGAAGATGCAAAAACGCAAGCCCAAGCAGAAGGTGAGCGTATTCGCCAACAAGCGCAAGCTTCTATCGAACAAGAAATTAACCAAGCGCGTGAATCATTACGTGCGCAAGTTGCTGAACTGGCTGTACTTGGTGCTGAGAAGATTTTGCAAGACAAAGTCGATGAGCAAAAACATGCCAGTATGTTAGACCAACTGGCGGCGAAGCTGTAATTGTGAGGATATCATGGCTGACTTATCAACCTTAGCACGACCGTACGCTAAAGCCGCGTTTGACTATGCCAACGAAAATGGGGTAGTAAATGAGTGGGAAAACTTCTTATTTATTGCCAGCCGCGTTGTCAATGACAAGTCGTTCAGTACTTGGCTGGAAAATCCAGCTGTTTCTGCTGAGCATAAGTCAGCTGCTTTGGTCGATCTTTATGATACGCAAGTAGCTGGTCCTAATGACTCTGCTTTTAAGCAGCTGTTAAATGAGAACCAAGGTGTTCTACCAAGCGGTGACACCAGCTATACGAAAGTATCAGTAGCACTTAGTAACTTCATTAAACAGTTATCAGAACAAGAGCGTCTGGCACTGCTTCCTGAAGTTTATGAGCATTATCGCCGTCACAAGGCAATAAGCTTAAAGCAGCTTGACGCATATGTAACTTCTGCCTATCCATTGACCGATGCCCAGCGCGAAACGATTCAAACGCGTCTTGCCGCATCGCTCAATGCTAGTGTGGTAATTCATGAGTCAGTTGATCCAAGTCTATTGGCAGGCGCTACAATCAAAGTCGGTGACAAAGTCATTGATGATTCAATGCGCGGCAAGTTACAACAGTTAAAAACACAGCTAACTGCCTAATGCCATTCAGTGACGCAGTCATATAAAATCTGCGTGAACGTAAGAGCATTTAAGTCAGTGGGCGGGTTATCATAAATTAAAGGAAACAAGGCAATGCAACAATTGAATCCAGCGGAAATCAGTAACCTGATTAAGCAGCGTATTCAAGACCTTGATGCGGGTGCAACTGCAAAGAATGAAGGCACGATTGTCAAAGTATCTGACGGTATCGTGCAGATTCATGGTCTTGAAGATGCCATGTACGGCGAAATGATTGAGTTTGAAGGCGAAATCTATGGAATGGCGCTTAACCTAGAGCGTGATTCTGTTGGCGCGGTAGTACTTGGTGATTACCTACAGCTGCAAGAAGGTCAAAAAGCCTATTGTACTGGTCGTATTCTTGAAGTACCAGTAGGTCCTGAGATGCTAGGCCGTGTTGTTGATGCCTTGGGTAATCCCATTGATGGCAAAGGTCCTATCGATGCCAAATTGACAGATAAAGTCGAAAAAATCGCTCCAGGTGTTATCGATCGTCAATCAGTTGATCAACCAGTGATGACAGGTTATAAAGCCGTTGATACTATGATTCCAATCGGTCGTGGTCAGCGTGAGCTTATTATTGGTGACCGTCAGACTGGTAAAACAGCAATGGCTATCGATGCGATCATCGCCCAGAAAGCTTCTGGCATCAAGTGTGTATACGTCGCAGTCGGTCAGAAACGCTCTACTATTGCCAACGTCGTACGTAAGCTTGAGCAAACCGGTGCTTTAGAATATACCACCGTTGTAGTCGCTTCGGCATCAGAGCCAGCAGCACTACAGTACCTTGCACCATACTCAGGCTGTACAATGGGTGAGTACTTCCGTGATCGCGGTGAAGATGCACTAATTGTATTCGATGACTTGTCAAAACAAGCTGTTGCTTATCGTCAGATTTCACTGTTGCTACGTCGTCCGCCAGGTCGTGAAGCTTATCCTGGTGATGTATTCTACTTACATTCACGCCTACTTGAGCGTGCATCACGTGTAAATGCCGATTATGTAGAAAAGTTCACCAACGGTGAAGTGAAAGGTAAAACAGGTTCTTTAACCGCACTACCTATCATCGAAACCCAAGCAGGTGACGTATCAGCATTCGTACCGACTAACGTGATCTCGATCACTGATGGTCAGATCTTCTTAGAATCAAGCTTATTTAACTCAGGTATCCGTCCTGCGGTTAACGCTGGTATCTCAGTATCTCGTGTTGGTGGCTCTGCTCAGACTAAGATCATTAAAAAGCTCTCTGGTGGTATTCGTACCGCGCTAGCACAGTACCGTGAATTGGCAGCCTTTGCTCAGTTTGCCTCTGATCTTGATGATGCGACTCGTGAGCAGCTTGATCATGGTGAGCGCGTCACCGAGCTGATGAAGCAAAAACAGTATCAACCTATGTCAATTGCTGAACAAGCAGCGGTTATTTATGCTTCAAACGAAGGATTCTTGGCGGATGTACCAGTTGAAAAGATTGGTGCTTTTGAAGAAGCTTACTTACGCTATATGCATGATGAGCAAAGTGAATTGATGCGCGAGATTGATGATACTGCGAATTATAACGATGATATCGCAGGACGTTTAAAGTCAGCAGTACAGACTTTTAAACAGAATCACAGTTATTAATTTAACGGGTTAAGCCGGATTGGTTATAATTTAATTGTTAAAATGGGCGCGTTGTCTAAGCAGATATTTGCGCCATTATTCTAACCATTGACGGTATTAGTCGCGTCATGCAAAACATGTAATGAGTACTCTGATAGAGTGATACTATATATTAACTGTATGTTGCATGCGCAAATGCTTTTTAACCCTCTTATATTGGAATCATTATGGCAAGCTTAAAAGAGATACGTGCCAAAGTCACCAGTATTAAAAGCACCCAAAAAATCACTCGTGCTATGCAAATGGTAGCGGCGAGTAAGATGCGCCGTGCTCAAGAGCGCATGGAAGTGGGTCGCCCGTATGCTGATAGTATGCGCCGGGTTATTTCACATTTGGTGCATGCTTCATCAGACTACAAACACCCATACATGGTATCGCGTCCGGTCAACAAGGTTGGCTATATCGTCATTACCTCTGATCGTGGTCTGGCGGGTGGTTTGAATATTAATTTATTCAAGGCTCTATCTAAGAGTATTCGAGATTATCAAGACCAGTCTGTACAAACTGAATTTGCAGTCATTGGCGCTAAAGGGGTGAGTTTTTTCAAAAACTTTGGTGGTAAAGTGACGTCAGCGGTGACTGACTATGGCGATAAACCAACGTTTGAGCAAATAAACTCTCCCGTTCAGGCCATGCTCGAGGATTATAGTAACGGCAATATTGACCGTATCTATGTGGTATATAACCAGTTTGTTAATGCCATGACTCAAAAGCCAACCGTCAATCAATTGGTTCCTTTACCGGAGCGCTCATTTGATGATGAAGAAAGTGGCATACAGACAGAGCTTAGCTGGGATTATATCTATGAGCCTGACATCAAGACGTTGATTGATGAATTGCTTGGTCGCTATATTGAGTCGATTGTTTATCAAGCGGTAATGGAAAACATTGCTTCTGAGCAGTCCTCACGTATGGTAGCGATGAAAGCAGCAACAGATAATGCTGGTGACCTTATTAACGATTTACAGTTGGTTTATAACAAGCTGCGTCAAGCGGCGATTACTCGAGAGATCTCGGAAATCGTTGGCGGTGCTGCTGCTGTTTCATAATTGACTACACCTATATATAGAAGTTCAAGGAGAACGCAATGAGTAGCGGTCGTATTGTACAGATTATTGGCGCGGTTCTTGACGTTGAGTTTGACCGTAACGAAGTTCCTCAAATTTTTGATGCCTTGCAAGTAGACGGTACCGAAACCACCCTAGAAGTACAGCAACAGCTAGGTGATGGTATTGTACGTACTATTGCCATGGGATCAACCGAAGGCCTAAAGCGTAACCTTCCTGTTACTAATACCGGTGCAGCTATTTCTGTGCCAGTCGGTACAGGTACGCTAGGTCGTATTATGGATGTTCTTGGTCGTCCTATCGACGAAGAAGGTCCTGTTGTAGCGGAAGAAAAATGGTCGATTCACCGTGATGCACCAAGCTATGCAGAGCAGTCAAATAGTACTGAGCTGCTAGAGACAGGTATTAAAGTTATCGATCTACTCTGCCCATTTGCTAAAGGTGGTAAAGTTGGACTATTTGGTGGTGCTGGTGTTGGTAAAACCGTCAACATGATGGAATTGATCAACAACATCGCCCTAAAACACGAAGGTCTATCAGTATTTGCTGGTGTTGGTGAGCGTACTCGTGAAGGTAACGATTTCTATCATGAAATGCAAGAAGCTGGCGTTGTTAATACTGAAGACTTTAGTAAGTCTAAAGTTGCAATGGTATATGGTCAGATGAATGAGCCACCAGGTAACCGTCTACGTGTTGCACTGTCTGGTCTTACTATGGCTGAGTACTTCCGTGATACCAAAGATCCTGCCACTGGCAAAGGTCGTGACGTACTACTATTTGTTGATAACATCTATCGCTATACGCTAGCGGGTACTGAAGTATCAGCACTTCTTGGTCGTATGCCATCAGCGGTTGGTTATCAGCCAACACTCGCTGAAGAGATGGGTATGCTGCAAGAGCGTATTACTTCAACGCAGTCAGGTTCAATCACCTCAGTACAGGCCGTTTATGTACCAGCCGATGACTTGACAGATCCATCACCAGCAACGACGTTTGCTCACTTGGATGCGACAGTTGTACTAAGCCGTGACATCGCCTCACAAGGTATCTATCCTGCGGTTGATCCACTAGATTCAACCTCACGTCAGTTAGATCCACAAGTGATCGGTGAAGAACACTATAACGTTGCTCGCGGTGTGCAGGAAGTGTTGCAGCGCTATAAAGAGCTAAAAGACATCATCGCCATTCTAGGTATGGATGAGTTGTCAGAAGAAGATAAATTAGTTGTTTACCGTGCTCGTAAGATCCAGCGCTTCTTGTCGCAGCCATTTCACGTTGCCGAAGTCTTTACTGGTGCGCCTGGTAAATATGTGCCACTACGCGATACCATTGCTAGCTTTAAAGCAATCATCGCTGGTGAATACGATGATCTACCAGAGCAAGCTTTCTACATGGCTGGTACCATCGAAGAAGTAGTCGCCAAAGCAGAGAAAATGAAATCTACTGCAGCATAAGTTGTGTTAGTATTTACTAAAGCGTAAGTAGGCTGTTCAAGCCTA
>NZ_LNUO01000017.1:0-14133 GCF_001462175.1 Psychrobacter sp. ENNN9_III | reverse complement strand
CAAAAAAAATACTGAGCACAAAGTCTCAGTATTTTTTGGCCAAAAGCCGCTTAGTAGATACAGATATTATTTAGCTAATACTTTTTTGGCCAAAAGCCGCTTAGTAGATACAGATATTATTTAGCTAATACTTTATCAAGTACTGACTCAAAACGTTGTACCGCACCGTCGATATCCGTTAGCTTATCTAAGCCAAATAAACCTAAGCGGAAGGTTTTGAAGCTATCAGGCTCACCCACTTTTAATGGTACGCCAGAGGCGATTTGCATGCCAGCTTCAGCAAAAGCACTACCTTTATGCATATCATCACGTTCAGTATAAGAAACGACGACTCCTGGCGCTTTAAAGCCTTCAGCAGCGACGCTCTCAATGCCTTTATCTTCTAGCACTTTACGGACACGCTTGCCCAATTCCCACTGCGCATCACACAGCTTATCAAAACCGATCTCTTTGGCTTCATTAATCGTATCGCGGAACTGACGCAAGCTATCGGTCGGCATCGTAGCATGATAAGCATGCCCACCATTTTCATAAGCGCGCATGATGTTTAACCACTGCTTTAAGTCAAGGCTAAAGCTGTTTGATTCAGTGTTGTCTACTTGTTTGATGGCAGCATCGCTTAGCATAACGAGTCCAGCACAAGGGGTGCTGCTCCAACCTTTTTGCGGGGCGCTGATAAGCACATCAATACCCAAGTCTTTCATATCGAGCCAGACGCAACCTGAGGCAATACAATCAATTACTAATAAGCCGCCAACGCTGTGTGTCGCATCTGCTAACGCTTTAATGTAGTCTTCTGGCAAGATGATACCGGCTGAGGTCTCGACATGCGGAGCAAAGACGATCGCTGGTTTTTGTTCTTTAATCTTAGCCACAGCGGTTTCGATATCGACAGGTGCAAATGGTTTTGGCGTATCGGTATCTTCAGTACGGTCAGCGGTTAGGACCGTAGATGACTTAGCAATGTTGCCTTTTTCTAAAATTTGCGTCCAGCGATAACTAAACCAACCATTGCGGATGATTAGACAGTCTTGATCTTTGGCTAGCTGCATGGCGACAGCTTCCATGCCATAAGTACCAGAACCTGGAACAATGGCGACGGCATCAGCGTTATAGACTGACTTTAGCTCGCTAGATAAGTCATTCATTACTTGCTGAAAGACTTTTGACATATGATTGAGGGCGCGATCAGTATAGACCACTGAATATTCTAATAAACCTTCTGGGTCGACATCTTGACGTAATGCGGTCATGGGACACTCCTTGTTTGTTGTTAGATTATGTAGGTGTTATTGATTTTTAATTATAAAAAAGCTTGGTTATAGCAAATTTTTGGTACTAAACTTGGGCACTGATACGATTAACTAGGCAACAGTACCGAACAATGAACACCGAGTAATAATAGAGGGTATGACATAGGATTGACGATATAGCACTTTATCCTAGCGCTATTGCCGTTGTTGGTTATGTTTTTTATAACTTAGATTTTATAACTTAGGCTTCGTAAACCTTAAGTGACATCTGTACCATTATTGATGCTACGCAGCGGTAGGTGGGTAATAATGATCACTGATTCTTGTCTGTTCAGAATATATCAAACAAAAATGAGCACAGTCATACTTAGAGCAAAATGCGTCACATATCGTGAACCAATATCTTTATGACAGCTTGATAGTAGCACTGATAATGACAGTTGACAACGGTTTGTTGGCGTCATAATGGCGTCTATACAATAGATAACTTATTGACGACCAAAAAGCGACTATTACCGCTTACGGTAGGCATCATGTAGTCCCGATACCACAAATTCGAGCAACTCACTATCGCCCTCGCGAGCCGCTTTACGCATAAGCTTTGATGGTGCATGAGTGAGCGTCTGAGTAAGACGCCGTGATAGCTCAGTGATGATATCTTCGGGACTAGCTTCGCCTTGCTCAAGCTTGGCTATGGACTCATGCAGCAGTTTATCGACTTGGGTACGCGTGGACATACGATAGTGCTGGATCTCTTTTCCTACTTGCTTGACTTGAAAGCTACGCTCCATCTCTACGACCAATTGACTGACCAACAGCTCAGCATCGACAGCAGCTTGTCTACGCTGCTCGATATTACCTGCGATTACATGCTGCAAGTCGTCGACAGAATAAAGATAAACGTCATCAATACGACTAATCGTTGAGTCGATATCACGCGGTACGGCCAAGTCAATCATTAGTATTGGTCGATAGCGCCGGCGTTTTAGCGCTTGAATGGTCATCGGTTTATCAATTAACAAATCCATACTGCCGCTGCAGCTACTCACCACATCAGCTTCTGCCAGTACTTGCGGCAGCTCTTGTAAGGACCTAACCTCCACGCTGCGACTAGGATGACGCAGCTCTGCCGCTAGAGCTTCGGCGCGCTCAGGATTGCGATTGCAGATGATAATTCGCCCCACTCCAAGCCCTGCAATATGAGTCGCGACCAAGCGATTCATCTCACCTGCTGCAACCACTAATAGAGTACGGCTAGGTAAATCGTCAAATATTTGAGTGACCAATTTGGCTGCTGCAAAGCCGAGTGATACCGCCTGAGCGCCAACTTGGGTTTCATTACGCACACGTTTGGCCGCTGCAAAGACCTGATCAACAATCCAGCCTAGCTGATTACTGAGTGCTTTTTCGTCCTGCGCAAGATGCACGGCTCGTTTAATTTGACCGAGAATTTGCGGCTCACCCAATATCATAGAGTCAAGACCCGCTGCTACTCGTAGCCAATGAGTAAGCGCATGTGTGTCGCGATGTACGTAGAGATAATCGTCAATTTCGGTCAATGGCAACTGCTTAAAATCAGCAAGCCATGTTTTAATCTGCATGATATGAGCGTTGATGGATGCTGAAAAAGCATGGGAGCTGGCAGTAGCATCCTTACCGAGTGCGTTACTTGCGGATGTTTGAGAAGCTGATATTTGAGGCACTAGGGCATAAATTTCAGTACGATTACAAGTTGAAACTATCACGCTACCATCAGTAAAGGCTTCTAACTGTTCAAGAGCAATATTTACATCATCACCCACGAACGCCAGACGCTCACGTAAAGCGACTGGTGCGGTTTTGTGATTGACCCCAATGACCACTAATCTCATTATGATAGACCATAAACATAACGCTCACCTACCTAATCATTATAGTGTGCTCAAGATATGTTGCAGCATACTACAGTCAAAGATTAGCTGGTGCATAGACGTGACGTTATTGATTTGAATAGGTTATATAGCAGATACTATAAATATAAAACCGCTTATTATATCATTGTTACCAGTTTTATTTAATACCTGCTCACTTGCGATAGCTATTCGCTTGTATCTGGGCGCATGACTAACAAATCAACTGTCATACAAGCTTTTACGAAATATTATTGTTAGATATGCAGAGTATGACCTGTCACCACCGACAAACTAAAATTAAAAACAGCCAGTATGCTATGATTGACACAGCTATTATCAAGAGCGTTTATCTAATCTCTTTGTTTTTTTGGACATAGCGCCTATTTTAGCGCGTCCTTAGTAGTGGTTATTTTTCATCATATTCTGTTAATCTTAGTTTTAGCTGCTGGGTAACATGAGTACTATTGTTTAGTATCTTGATAGGCTTTTATAATGAAGTGTCTTTTTTATTAGTGAATACCCTTACTCTATGATCTTTTTTGGGTGGTTGTTTCAATCAAAATTTACGCTATCGTTTATATACGATCGTCAATTTAATGTTCAATATTTATTAAATGATATGATGAGTCGTCTACGTAAGCGCCGTAAGCTAACCTTGCTGTTGGCTGCATGGCTATGTGTTGGAACTTCTGCTCATGCAAATTTTGTCGCCACCCCATCACTAATATGTACACCTAAGACAGTCATCGTCGATATAGATCGCGACTCGGCTCGTCATAACATCGAAAAAAACAGTACTCGACATACCACGTATCATAAAAGCAATACTGATTTGATGGTATTTCCATTGAACGCCAACTTAGCCTGCACTGATGACCGTGCCCAATTAAAGAGTGATTTAAAAGTCCAAACGGTAGATAGCACAATCAATACTGCCAAGCTGCCTTCAGCGACTGTCTTACAACCAGAGCTTAGAGAGCCTAGTTTATATGCCTTACTAAATGCAGAATTTGCCGCTGATCGCGGTGACATTGAACGGGCGCTTACACTTTATAAGCAGCAGTCTTTTAAAGAAGACGCAACAGCAGTATTTGAGCGTGCGCTGAGCTTGTCGCTACGTCATGACAATGTTGGGGACTCATTACAGTTTGCTAAGATGTGGCAAGATCAGAATCCTGACCATGTACCAGCTTGGTTTTATGTGGCGCATTTGGCGCTTAAAGCTCATGATTATACTCTAGCTGGACAGTCCTTAGAGCGTATTTTACGTTATGATCCTCGTACTGATTTGAGCGACATACTAATTGGTATTTATCCTACGACAGACAGCGATCAGCGTGAGCTGTTAGAAGCCTTGCAGCCTATTAATAGTGAGCAAAACGCTTCTTTATCGGTGTTAAAAGCGGGTCTACTCTATCAGTTCAATGAACCTGAGATAGCCATTATCCATATCAATAGGGCTTTGTTACATCAGCCTGATTATGTACCTTTTATTACCCTAAAAGCCGATATCTTACGCAAAACCGAACCAGCTGAAACAGTGCTTAATTATGTCAACCAAGCACGCTTGCGCAATCCTGATAGCAAAAGCTTGTATTTGTACGAAATCCGCTATTTGCTTGATCTAAAGCAAAGTCAAAAAGCCTTACAATTACTCCTTGATGCTCATCAGCGTTTTGATGATGCAGAGATTACTTTGTTGGCCGCTTTAGTCAGCTTGGATAACGAAGAGTACCGTAGCGCTGACCGTCTCCTAAATGTACTGGCAAAAACCCCTACTTATCTTGATCAAGCATATTATTATTTAGGTATTAGCGCAGAGCGACAGCAGCGCTTTGAACAAGCCAAATCCTATCTAAAGAGCGTCATGCAAGAAGACTTGGTACTGGCAGCACGCAAAAAAGTGGTTGATCTTGAATTATTGGATGGCAATATTGACGCTGCAATCAACACATTGGCTGATCTGCGTAAACAGTTTACCGTTTTTGCTCCCGAAACCTATGTCTTACAAGCTAATATTTTATGGCAGCATGATCAGGCCGAGGAAGCTCTACAGTTATTGACTCGTGTCAGTCGTAAGTACCCTAATGATCAGTCCATACTGTTCGCCCGTGTGCAACTGCTCGATGATCGTAGTGACTATATTATTAAGCGTACTTTGCTTAATCACTTGCAAGCGCTAGATCCTAGCAATCTATCTTACCAGCTAAGTTACGCCCAATTACTGTTATCCAACGATCAAAACTCCGAACAAGGCTTAGAGCTTGCACAAAACATACTTCAGGTACGTTTCGATGATCCTCGCTACGATAACGAGCTGCATTTGCAGGCACTAAATGTGCTGGCTAGCAGCGCTTTGGCCAATGAAAACTACGCGCAAGTCATCGATTATCTAAAAACCCCTTACGATGTGCTGCCAACGCTGCGTTCAGGTGTGCTCTTGCTACGCGCCTATCAAGGACTGGGCGAAAGCGCAAAGGTTAATGCCCTACTTGCGGACTTGCAACAGCGTTTTTCGTTTGGACAACACAACGTCAATGACCGCGTACAACTTTATTAAAAATTGTTTGGGTAACCATGCTCATTTGTTTTCAACACATACAATCGTTACTCATGTGACCAATAAGTCTCTAACAACAACGTATAACTGAGTAACAAATTGAGCGTAATATTTTTGCTCATTAACTATTTGATCATTAACTATATTAAGTTTGCAAATTTTTGAGGTATACCTATGTCAGCCTTTTCACCAACACTCTTTTCAATCCCAAAGCTTTCAACCATAAAACGCCTTCAATCTAAAAAAAATTGTTGCATGTAGCGCAGCGATCACTGCGCTGTTGATTACTTCTGGCTGTCAATCTTTGCAGAGCACGAGTACTAATGCTGGCCCTTCAACTATGGTGCAAGCTCAAAAGCTTAATAACTTTAACATTACAGGCAAGATTGGTGTGACCACGCCTGCCAATAGTACGACTAATACAAGCGCGCAAGGTGGTAGTGCCTTTTATGCTTGGGGACAACAAAATGAGCGTTTTGCCATTGAATTGATCGGCGCGTTAGGTATTGGCAAAACCAATATCGAATACAACGGTCGAACGGCAACCTTAGTTAGTGAAAAAACCGGCACTTTGACAGCTGACGACCCTGAGACCTTGCTACAAAAAGCCACTGGTTGGCAAGCGCCTATTTCACAAATGCCGTATTGGATATCTGGACGCCCAGCACCCTCAGACAGCGCTCCGCAGCTTGATGCGCAAGGTAGGCTGATAAGCTCGGTCAATGGACGATGGACAGCAAGCTTTACTTACAAGGGGACAGATAAATTGCCTATTAAGATTAGCGCTGTGCAGCCAAAAGGCCACAAAGTCATCATGACCATTAATCACCAAAGCAGCTAATAAATATAACCTATGATAATTGATAACGCCTCGTCCTTAAGCGCGCCTATCACACGTTTATCCCCTGCCAAAATAAATCTGTTTTTGCATATTACAGGTAAGCGTGCTGATGGCTATCACAATCTACAAACGGTATTTCGCCTGCTTGACTGGGGCGACTATCTGCATTTTTCGGTAGCAGCTGAAGCTATAGCGACTATCACTCAAGGTACATTAAAGGCTAATAAGCTATGTGATCAGCTGCTAACATTGATTGGGGCAGACGCTGTAACTGTCAGCCTAGAAGACAATCTCATTTATAAAGCAGCATGTGTATTATTAAGTGCTGCTATAAAAGCAAACAAGCTACCCAAACAGCTATATCGAGTATATGTCGATTTAGACAAGCGCTTGCCAATGGGCGCAGGCTTGGGCGGTGGCTCTTCTAATGCGGCGACGACACTGCTGGCACTTAATGAGATATGGGCGTTCAACTTTTCCCAATATGAGCTGATAAACATCGGTGCGACAGTGGGCGCAGATGTGCCGATTTTTATTTTTGGCCAGGACGCGATTGCGCAGGGTATTGGCGAGCAATTAACGCCGATAGCGCTACCGGATCAGCAGTATTTGGTTTTGACGCCTACGGCACATGTCAGCACCGCTGAGCTGTTTGCCCATCCTAAGCTGCAGCGTGATATCGCTCCCCTCTCCATACCGACCATCAAGCGCCAAGCAGCGCACTATACGCAGGCTCTACATGCGCCGTATCATAATGTCTTCACGCCTGTCGTCACCAGCCTTGCCCCCGCCGTTGATGAAGCATTAGATTATTTGAAAAGTTTAGAAAAAGTGGCGTTAGGCACAGCACGAATGACTGGCTCTGGTAGCGCGGTGTTTTTGCCATTAGAGAACAGTATAATTGACGATAAAAAGCTTTTAGCGAAATGGATTGCGGATGCGCCTTGCCCTGCTTATGTGGTAAACAATCTGTCATGTAGTGGCTGACATAGCGACTGAAAGTGCATTTTGGGCATCAAAAAGAGATTACTTTAGTAATATTAGAATTTACTAGTTTTGAATAATTGTCATAAAAAGGCGTAAATGACTTGCAAAATCTCAAAATTTACTTATAATAGGTCGCCACAATAGGGGTATAGCCAAGTTGGTAAGGCATCAGGTTTTGATCCTGACATCCGTTGGTTCGAGTCCAGCTACCCCTGCCATTTTTAGTTTGGATTGCTAGTGATAGCAATTGACAACACCTTCCTAGTTTCGGTATAGTTCGCAATGAACACCGCTCGGGAACGCCGTCCTAGACGGTTGATAGGTAGCGATGCTTGGCTAATAGTTTATTAGCACTCAGTGTTCGTACTACCTAGACATTACAGGGGTATAGCCAAGTTGGTAAGGCATCAGGTTTTGATCCTGACATCCGTTGGTTCGAGTCCAGCTACCCCTGCCATTTTTTACTGTAATAGTAGTCTTCAACTATTTTCACCACTCTTTTCTTTATTTGGGCAGTTAGACACTGCTTAGTGGTCGCTGCTTAAGTCAATAAATAGGACTTCAGTCATGCCTTATTTGGCAATTTTTACGGGCAATGCCCATCCTGAACTTGCGAAAACCGTCGCCGACCACCTACACATCCCTCTTGGTAAAGCTGACATCACGCGTTTTTCTGATGGCGAAATTGCTGTGGAAATCAAAGAACACGTACGTGGTAAAGACGTGTTTATCATGCAGCCAACTTGTGCACCGACCAACGATAATTTAATGGAAATCATGATGATGGCCGACGCCCTGCGTCGTTCTAGTGCTGGCCGTATTACTGCAGTGATGCCGTATTTTGGTTATGCACGTCAGGACCGTCGTCCTCGTTCAGCTCGCGTACCTATTTCAGCTAAGGTTGTCGCTGACATGTTAAACATCGTCAGTATCGACCGCGTTATGACGGTAGATTTGCACTCAGATCAGATTCAGGGTTTCTTTGATATCCCTGTGGACAACATCTACGGCACACCTGTCCTGTTAAACGATTTACAAAAGCAAGATTACGACAACATCATGGTGGTGTCACCTGATGTCGGCGGTGTGGTTCGTGCGCGCGCAATGGCTAAACAGTTGGGCGACACTGATATGGCGATTATCGATAAGCGCCGTGCCCGTGCCAACGAGTCACAAGTGATGCACATCATCGGTGATGTCCGTGACCGTGATTGTGTCATTGTTGATGATATGGTCGATACCGCAGGCACCCTATGTAAAGCCGCTGAAGCATTAAAAGAAAACGGCGCGCGCCGCGTATTGGCTTACATTACCCACCCTGTCCTATCAGGCAATGCCCTAAAAAATATCAGCGAATCAGCACTCGATGAAGTGGTCGTAACCGATACCATTCCATTGTCACCTGCTGCCCAATCATGTAGCAAAATCCGTCAAGTAAGTATCGCACCGATGCTGGCCGAGAGTTTACGCCGTATCAATAACGAAGAATCTATCAGCGCGATGTTTGATGCCTAATTTGATGCTTAGATTTTAGTTGTTATAAACTAACCGTTAAATCTTAAAAACAGCGCCAAGTTTCATGGACTTGGCGCTGTTTTTGCGTCAGCGTTTTGCGTAGGTCTTTATTATTGCTACAAAACCACGTATAATGCGCGCCTGTGCTGACCGTTTGTATTATTTAACCGGCTAGCATTTTCAAAGTGCTGATCATGCTTAGAAGTAACGACTGCCATGATAACCAATATCATAAAAACTGTTGCTGCTAGCAAATGGCTAACGTCATTGGTTGCAAGCTTTATTTGCAATTACCAATCTTAGCTATCATCACCCATTAGTGGATTGGTCGCAAATCCACTTTTTTATGACCAGACACTTCATTTATTTTTTCTATAGGATTATATCCATGAGTACTAATCATTTCTCATTAAATGCCGTTGACCGCTCTGCTGAACAGCAAGGTAAAGGTGCGAGCCGCCGCCTACGTAAGCAGAACCTAGTGCCTGCTATCATCTATGGTGGTAACGAAGAACCAACAGCAATCTCTATCAAGCTTAACGAACTAGTAAAATCACTAGAATTCGAAGCGTTCTTCTCGCACATTTTGACTATCAACGTCGATGGCGAAGAGCACCAAGCGGTTATTAAAGACCTACAACGTCATCCAGCTAAAGGCTTCCCAATGCATGCTGACTTCCAGCGCATTGTAAAAGGTCATAAGATTCACATGAATGTTCCTGTGCATTTTTCCGGTCGTGAAGAAGCGCCTGGTACTAAAGCTGGTGGTATCTTATCTACGCTCGTTTCTGATATCGAAATCGTCTGCTTACCATCACAGTTACCTGAGTACCTAGAAGTTGACGTATCAGGTATGGAAATCGGTGATCTGTTCCGTTTATCAGATATCGACTTGCCTGAAGGTGTTATTATCTTCGATCTTGATATGGAAGATGCGCATGACCGTACTATCGTTAACATGCAGCCACCAACGGTTGAAGAAGTTGACGAAGATACTGATGAAGTTGATGCTGATGAAGTGCCAGCAACTGAGCAAAGTGACAAAGCTGATGAAAATAAAGACGGCGAAGAGTAAATATTACTCGTTGCTTTATTAATGCTATGATGTTTTATAGCAGTAATTGTCAACTTTCTTACTAATACTAAAGACAGTAGGTATTAAATACAGCAGGGGATCAATGTCTCCTGCTGTTTTTGTAAGTGTCATTTATTAAGGCTAAAATAGCAACTGCGGTTTGATGGCAGATTTGTCGTCATATTTGTTTTAATCTATTTATTCTATTAATGCAGAGTATAGTCATGTCCATAAAACTTATCGTCGGTCTTGGCAATCCTGGTCAGCAGTATATGTTTACACGCCATAATGCAGGGTTTTGGTTTGTCCATCACTTGGCGCAGCAATTTAACATTACACTCTCACCTGACAAAAAATTCCATGGCGTGACAGGACGCGGACAAATTCATGGGTCTGATGTGCGATTACTTATGCCTCTAACCTTTATGAATAAATCTGGTCAATCTGTCGTACCGATGGTCAACTTTTATGGTATTGATAATGATGAGTTACTGATTGCGCACGATGAGCTAGACATTCCTGCTGGCAGTATTAAGCTTAAAACAGGCGGTGGTCATGGCGGTCATAATGGCTTACGTGATATTACCCCGCATATTGGCAACGACTTTCATCGCTTGCGTATCGGCATTGGCCATCCAGGACACAAGTCTAAAGTAAGCGGTCATGTCCTCTCAAAAGCTTCTCCTGATGAACAAATTGCAATCGATAGTGCACTTACGGCAGCTTTTGAGGCACTGCCTTTATTATTAGATGGTGATATTGAACGCGCGCGTTCGCAAATTAATAGTTTTAAACTACCTGCCTAAACGGTATGATACTTTTGGTTAAATTTACCTAAAACTGATGATGCTATCTTGGCTTTATCAGTCGGTAGGTAGCACAAACTTTATAAGGTCTTGATTTAGCCTTTAATTTTTGTGCATCCGTCCCCATTAACTGATTACTTTTGTTACGCTAAGGAAGCAATTCATGCTACTTAATATGCTCAAATGCAAATTGCACCGTGCCCGCGTCACCCATGCTGAGCTGCACTATGAAGGCTCATGCGGTATCGATGGCGATTTATTAGATCTTGCAGGATTACGCGAGAACGAATCTATCGACATCTATAATGTCACCAACGGTAAACGCTTTCGCACCTACGCTATTCGCGCTGAAGCTGGCTCTGGCATCATCTCATTAAATGGTGCTGCCGCTCATATGGCAGACTTAGGTGATATCGTCATTATCTGCGCTTATGCTCATTTTGATGAAGTTGAAGCCTCGACCTACCAGCCAAAACTGGTCTATTGTAATGAAGATAACACGGTCAAAGACACCGCAAATATTATCCCTGTACAGGTGGCTTAACAGTTTCTAAAGTGTCAAAAGCACTTATCTTTATAGATAGCCAATAGTAGACTTTGCAAAACTATTTATCTCGATACAAAAGCTGAATCCAAATTGTGGTTCGGCTTTTTTTATATCAATTCAAATTTAATAATTCATTATTTGTAAAGGAAAATACTCATGTGGTTGGCAGGTGTTGCAATACTGATTGGTTTGGCCATTCTGGTTTGGAGTGCTGATGTATTTATTGATGGCGCAACTGCATTAGCAAAGACGTTAGGTGTACCAAGTTTTTTGATTGGGGTCTTGATTTTAGGATTGGGCACATCAGCGCCTGAGATGGTCGTATCAGTCTTAGCAGCGCTAGACGGTAGTCCTGAGCTCGCCTTAGGTAACGCTTATGGCTCAAATATTATTAATATTGCGTTAGTCTTGGGGGCAACAGTCCTTATCAGTCCTATTATTATTCATAAAAGCATTATAGCGCGTGACTTACCTATGCTATTACTCGTTACTGCTCTAGCAGCGTGGCAATTGCGTGATGGCGTGCTCAGCTTGAACGATGGTATCTCATTATTAGTCTTATTAGTCATTGTCTTGAGCATTCAAATCGTGCTGAGCTTGCGTGAAGGCCGCTCAAAGCCTAAAAACAATGTCATCGAAGCCACTCATACAACAAAAAGTATGACAGCAACGAACACCACCATAGAGAACATGGACATAACAAGCTCTGACTCGGGTTATATAGAGCCAAGTTTGGCACGAGGTTTGGGTAGCTTGTTTGTGGGTATGTTGATGTTGGTCTTAAGCTCACGAGCGATTGTCTGGGGCGCGGTCGAGATGGCAACATTTTGGGGATTAAGTGAGTTGATTATTGGTTTGACCATCGTGGCTGTAGGCACGTCTTTACCAGAGCTGGTAGCAAGCCTTGCAGCAGCGCGTCATGGGGAGCACGATATGGCACTTGGCAATATTATTGGCTCAAATATCTTTAATACGTTAGGAGTGGTAGGGCTAGCAGCCGTTATCGCACCGATTACAACCAATCCAATGGTCTTATCTCGTGATGTGTTCGTAATGGCGCTAATTACTTCTCTACTCTTTTTAATGTGTGTGTTTGCTTTTATATCCAATCGAAAATTTGGCCGTACCTCTGGCGCTACGATGATAATGCTATTTATCGGTTATACGGTGTGGCTGGCTCAAACCGCCATTGTATAAAAGGCATCAGCATCATCGGTAAGCTTATGATGCTGAAGTCTTTTGATTATTTGTTCTGTTTGCGATTTTTAAAGCCACGCCATAGACCTTCATGAGCAACTTTTGGCATCTTTAAGGTAATGGTGTTTGAGAGCATATCTTGTACTGCAAGGCCGCGACGATTAAACAAGCAAAATACGTAGTTAAAGACCAAACCCAAAAAGGCACTGGTTAGCAAAATAGCACGCGACCCACCTATTAAGCTGCCAATAATAGCAAAAATTAATGGCATTAATGCAGCTGCTAGAATGCGCTTAAACGATTGTCCCCACGTTAGCAAATGCCCGGCATTGTTGACGGTTTTTAGGCGCCATGTCTGCATACCTAATGTCTGACCACCGCGACGCCAAAACACTCCATAGAAGGCCACTAGCGTCAATATAAAGGATGGTGTCATGATGACGTTTTGATACCAGCTTGGTAGCGACTGCGCCTCTTCAGACTGCGTCCCTGTCTCCATAGTCAGCAGCGTCCCTATTACCGTCAGCATCGTTCCTACCAAGAATAACAATGCTAAGATCAACATACCGTCGTATAAGATCGCAATGACCCGGGTTGTCGGTTTGGCAATAGTAGGCTCTTCGGTTTGAGGGACGCGCTGTTGAGAGGTATTCTTTTTTTGAGGCTTTGACTTAAGGACAGTTTTTGGTGTACTTTTTGACATGATACAAGCTCATAGCAAGCGAAAAATAATGACTCTATTGTACCGTAATTTGGGTGTGTAACGTACACTTATACCAAGCCCAAAAATAGCAGACATAAAAAAATCGCCAAATTGTCATAAGACAGGCGATTAATTTAATCTTTAGCTCGAAGCTTAATAAGACAAGCTAGTATGCAAATGGTGCGCCTGGAGAGATTCGAACTCCCGACCCCTTAGTTCGTAGCCAAGTGCTCTATCCAACTGAGCTACAGGCGCGTATTTTGCACAACATCTACTGTATTTTAATTATCATTTACAGTAAATTAGGTTGGCTATTATATAGCTAATTCAGCTGATGTCAATCGTTTTTTTAATTTAAATAGAGTATTTTCTATTATAAATTTAAACTCACCTGACATCGACTTACTGCATTATAATCTAACAATAAACCGAATAAATGGCGGTGAAGGAGGGATTCGAACCCTCGATACGCTTACACGTATGGTTCCTTAGCAGGGAACTGGTTTCAGCCACTCACCCACTTCACCGAACGATTTAAGACACTTATCGAAATATTTATTAAAATAATTTTAAAAAATATGTCTTTAAACTATAGTATCAATGCTTATTGATACGTCTTATGTCGTGGGCGAGTATTATAACAAAGCCAAAACGAATTGCAAGCATTACCCGCCATTTTCATGACACTTTCTTATAATTTTTAATTAACATGCTTTTTAAGAACCAAATAAGCTCTATTTTTCAACAGATTAGCTTT
>NZ_LNUO01000169.1:0-28807 GCF_001462175.1 Psychrobacter sp. ENNN9_III | reverse complement strand
TGGTTTAATTAAGCGGTAATTTTGGATGCAAGCTCAATATACATTATATAGATCTGACTTTAAAACAGTCATTGTATTATGGTTATGATATTTAAATATAATGATAAAATATCATCTTTAAGTTTTATGCTTATTTAACAGTGCTTGTTACCTTTTGTAATGTCGATATCTCAATACAAAACGGTACTAGCAGTTATTACTCAACAGTTTGGTCACGGCACGTATGTCATTAGTTTCCTCTTTAAAGCACAGTATTTTTGTTCGAATTTATGCCGGTCTATTGATAGTCTGTCTATGTGTGGCCTTATTTGCTCAGTTATTAATGGATACTATTAATAAGGAGCGTGTACAAACCTATCGTGAGAATATGGCTACAGGCGCCTTTTATTTAGTTAGCGAAGGTGTGGGTCGACAGATAAGCGCCACTCAACGCGAATATTGGTTATCGGACGCTAGTAGTCTATTTGGCTCAACCTTTCGTATTGTGCCTACTGCCGAAATAGACTTTAGTTCAAGTGAGTTACGCCGTTTTGATAACGGCAATACAGTCGTGCGTTATAACAGTCAGCCTACTTATGCCGATGTTTATCATCGTCTACCAGATGGAGAAAGCGTATTAACTGTTAGAATATCGCAAGTTACAGAGCAACAAGTACGGGCAATGGCAGTGTTTTTGTTGGATGATCTGTCTTACTATACGACGTTGTCTGCAAAACGTACGCGTCTAAAAGAGTTAGAAGAGAAATTCTCTTTTCCGTTAGAGCTTAAGAGCGTCAATGCATTGGGCTTGGACACTGATCAGATGGCACGCCTACGCCGTGATGAAGTGGTTATATTGTTTCAAGATACTAGCACCAGCCGAGGCAACTCTGCTATTAGAATAATTGTGCCCTCTGAGATCAATGATATGGCTATTGTAATGGGTCCTGTTTCTTTGTTTAATTGGTTCCCGTTAAATTTAATTATCAGTATGGTTCTGATAAGTATGTTCCTAATTAGCCTAGGTGTGTATGCGTTAATCTTTCCACTTGAGCGTAAACTACAGCTGATTCAAGTAGGGGTGAACGAAGTTAGCCAAGGCAATCTTGATATTCAAGTACAAGTCATTGGACAAGATGAGATCGCGCGTTTGTCAGCCACATTCAATGCGATGACAGAACATATTAAACGTCTGATTGAATCACAACGTGAGCTGACTCGAGCGGTTTCTCATGAGTTACGTACGCCCGTAGCACGTATTCGCTTTGCTGTAGATATGCTTGCAGATACCGATGACGAGGACTCACGCTTTATGCAGCGTGACTATATCGACGAAGATATCGAAGCACTGAATGGATTAATTGATGAGATTTTGACCTACGCAAAACTTGAAGAGGGATCTCCTAAGTTAGAATTAGAGTCAGTAAACCTTAGGGAACTGGTTGAGCAGGTGGTACGCGAGACCAATGCCTTAGGGAAGTCTATCAAGGTCGTTGGAAAACTTCCAAGTGCAAAAGTAACAGCAATAGCAGATCGCCGCTATCTACATCGCGTTATTCAAAACCTTGCTGGTAATGCGCTGCGCTATGCAGAAACAACCATAGTTATTAGTGCTGGTGTCAAAAAAGGCAATGCTTTTGTTAGTGTTGAAGACGATGGTCACGGTATACCTGAGGAAGATCGTGAAAAAGTATTTATTCCCTTTTCTCGTTTAGATGATAGCCGTACACGAGCATCAGGTGGATATGGGCTGGGACTATCTATTGTTTCACGCATTGCGTTTTGGTTTAATGGCAGTATGAAGGTGGATGAAAGCGATAGTCTTGGCGGGGCAAGATTTGTTATGACATGGCCCATTAAACCTTTAACACAAGTGCTTGCTGCCGATGAGCTGACTCAAGAAAAAAGTGACCGTGACTTTAGCGATGAGTAACCCAAAAACCTTATTAGCCAATAATTGATTTGTATGAGAAGACTTTATCAACTAAAATCATTTAGAGTTGTTAATGGAGTCGACCACGTGATTTATGAATGAGATCAATAAATCACGTTTTGGTAAGTAATAACCTTATCTACGGTAATATTGAGCTTACCGTTATTTTGAGTTTAAGGCTGTACAGGAGAGTAAAATGCCTTATTTATTCGGTGGTTTAGTATTACTAAATGCCTTAATGCTTGGATTACTAAATGCCTTAATGCTTGGCTACTACTTGTTTATACAAAAACCAACTCCTACTGAGAGTTTACAGACTGCACAAGCAGAGCTCACGCATCCAATAACATTTATTAATAGTGCCAAGCATGTACCGCCGTTAATCGGGACTAAAGAATAACCCACTTTTTAAACCATCTCTTCATGATGGTTTTCGATGAATTGTCTTATATTCGTTCTTTTGTTAGCCTTCGCTATTGATGGCATTATCTGGGGTAGTCAAATCATCATCAATGACCGCT
Source organism: Psychrobacter sp. ENNN9_III (assembly GCF_001462175.1). Lineage (NCBI taxonomy): Bacteria > Pseudomonadati > Pseudomonadota > Gammaproteobacteria > Moraxellales > Moraxellaceae > Psychrobacter > Psychrobacter sp. ENNN9_III. Next base: position 26,374 of record NZ_LNUO01000169.1, on the reverse strand, counting down.
TCATCTGCAACTTTGGATAGAAGAGGCAGGCGGATACAAACTTGTAGTCCACCCTCAGGATGATTGATAGCTTCTACAGTGCCATGATGTAAACCTGCAATACGGCTAACAATAGCTAAACCAAGTCCACTGCCTTGAGTGGTACGTGCTGTTTCTCCACGCTCAAACGGTTGCATAATTCGTTCTAATTGGTCTTCTGCTACTCCATCGCCGCAGTCACGTACACATATCATCAATTGCTCCTGAGCTTCTTGATTTACCTCGCTTTCAGTCACGATATCAGTATTTTCTGCAATCACTGTCTCAATGAAGGTCGGTACGATATTGGCAGACAAATAGATTGGCGGCTTACCATAACGATTTGCATTATTCACAAGATTGATAACTAGGCGTTTTATCGATAAGGGACGTATTGGCACCGCTCTTTGAAGCTCTGATTGATAAACAAACGGCATAGGAGCAAATTGGACCATAATTTCATTAAATATAGTGTCTAAATTGGTGAGGCGTACAGGCTCATCAGAACCATCTTTCATAAAAGATATAAACTGCTCTAAATTGAAACTGCTCTAAAATTGCATCCATGTCTTCGATATCATAAATCAACCCCTCACGAAAAAAGTCATCTGGTAACATTTCAGCGGTCAAACGCATGCGTGTCAGCGGCGTACGCAGATCGTGTGAGATACCAGCCAACATGATAGTGCGTTCTTTTTGCGCTTGACTAAGCGTTGTAAATAGTCGATTGAATGCCGTATTGACCTGGCGGATTTCGGTAGGTCCTGTATGCGTTGGCAAAGTAGTCGCATGACCAAGACGAATGTAATTGGTAGCCGCACGCTGTAAGTGACGAAGAGGACGGTTTAGCTGACGTGCTAGCAAGATAATTGTCAATAAAGTCAGGATTGGCAAGCCTAACAGGAATAACGCTAACAATGTTGGGCTGTATTGAGAATAATAGACAACTGGTTCACGAATCCAAAAACTTTGGTCACGACTGTCTTGTATCCATAGCTGAGGCGTGGGCTTAAATTTAAAATATACTTCAACAGGTCGGCCTAATTGCGCTCCGATTTCTCGTTGCAAAACATCTGTAAATACTCCTACAAAAATCTTGTCTTCAACTTGAGGAAAGTCACTAGGATTGTTAACGACTACCACGTGTGAGTTACGATATAGCCATTGTTGCATCCTTGGGTTGTCTTGCCAGTCTTTTCTGGCACTATTCATTAAACGCAGCTCGCTTGTCAAATAACGCGCATGGTTTTTGAGCTCTGGTAAATATAAACTGCGCCAAAAAAACCAAATAGATAGACCAACGCTGATTATGACAATGAAGGCCACCATTAAGGTTGTAAGCCAAGTGCTAGAGTACGAACGTGGTAACCAAGCTGTGCGGCGATGACGAGAAGTTGGGGTAATCATAAGAATTTAACGCTCTTGCAGTATTGCATAAAGTATAGTGCAATACTGCATTAGGCGCTACGAGCTGGCTACAAAGTTATCATTAGATATCTAACCTTTGCGTCATAAATAGGGTGTGATATTTCAGGCCTTTAATTGCCTTTAAGCCATTGTTATAATAGTCATTAAATAAACACAGTTTATGTTTTCAACAAATCAAGACTGTGATATAATTATGCCCTTTTTGGTATACCTGCGAAAGAGAGAATTCACATGGTTGTTATTCGTTTAGCACGGGGCGGTGCCAAGAAACGCCCATTTTATCAAGTAGTTGTTGCTGATCAACGCCGCGCGCGTGACGGTCGCTATATTGAAAACATTGGCTTTTTTAATCCACTCGCCAAAGAGTCTGAAGAAGCAGTACGCCTAAACATGGAAGCGTACAATGCGTGGATCGCAAAAGGTGCACAGCCTTCAGATCGCGTTGCTTCATTAGCAAAGGCTTACAACAAATCAGCGACAACAACTACTGAAGCAACTGCTTAAGTGATAGTCGTTGAGTACTTATAGTCAATTCTTAGACTATTAAGTATGTTTTAAAATAGATAGCGTAGCTGGTTTGACCAGTATACGCCGTTAACTTTTTATACGCCGTTAACTGTTTTTATCATTTAATTGCTTTTTTATTGGCGATTACTGTTTTTCTTATTGTTAGGTTAGACATTATGTCATCTGTGCCAGACGCCAGTACACTTATAAAGATCGGTCAGCTTAAGAAACCTTATGGTATTAAGGGCTGGCTTTGGGTGTTTAGCGATACAGATGAACGTTCAGATATCTTTGATATGCAGCCATGGTGGATAAAAACTGCCACTGGCATGAAGCCGTTAACAGTCAGTAAGTGGCGTCAGCAAGGTACAGGGCTTGTGGCTCAATTTGAGCAAGTTCCTGATCGTAATATCGCTGAAACCATGAAAGGTGTGGCTATTTGGGTTGCAAAAGACTCACTACCTGAACCTGAAGAAGACGAATTTTATTGGTCGGAACTGGTTGGGCTAAGAGTTTTGAACGAGCAAGATGAGTATCTTGGTGATATTGCTGAGATGTTTGAAACTGGTGCTCATGACATTATGCGTGTCGCAGCACATTCAAACAGCTTAGATAATGAAGAGCGCTTGATACCATGGCATGCGCAAACTGTAATTGAGGTCGATATGACCAATAAAACAGTCCATGTCGCATGGCCAAGCGATTATTAATTTGATCTTTAAGATTGAAGTAATAATGTGCCTATATAGGTATCATTTAGCGAGCATTATTTAAACAGAGGTCAGATGTATTTTGCTGTGATCAGTATTTTTCCTGAGATGTTTGCCACGATTCGTGAGTTTGGTATTACGGGACGAGCAGTAACTCAAGAACAAATCACAATTGAGTGCATTAACCCGCGCGACTATACCACGGATAATTATCGCCGTATTGATGAACGTCCCTATGGTGGTGGTCCTGGTATGGTAATGATGGCGGAGCCATTATCTAAAGCAATTGAAGATGCGCGTCTGCGTGCTAGCCAACATGGTTGCCGTATTGATAAAGCACATTGTCCGGTGATTTATATGTCACCACAAGGACAAGTGCTGAGCGAAAAGAGTGTGGTCAGCATGACTGAGTATGATGGCATGATTTTATTATGCGGTCGTTATGAAGGAATTGATGAGCGTTTATTATCGCAGTATGTCGATATGGAAGTGTCACTTGGTGATTATGTACTGACTGGCGGTGAGTTACCGGCAATGGTACTTATGGATAGTGTGATACGTCGTCTACCCGATATAATGGGTGATGATAAGTCAGCTGAGCAAGATTCGTTCGTCGATGGTTTGCTTGATTGTCCACATTATACCAAGCCGCATGAGTTTGCTGGTATAAACGTTCCTGAAGTGTTACTTTCAGGTCATCATGCCAATATCGCTAAATGGCGTTTTAGTCAACAGGTCGAGCGTACCAAAGTACGACGTCCAGATTTGTGGCAAGCATTTACTCCAAATGCGCAGCAAGTTGCTTGGCTAAAAGCACTGGCAAAAAAAAATAGCTTGAAAACAGTTAACAACGAAGATTTTGATCAATAATGAAACAGGTCATACGACAATGGCCGTTTGTTAGACCCCATTTATGTTGTATCTCGTAAATGCGTGATACGATTAATTATTACAAACAGGTGATATGCGTAAAGCCTCTATTATCTAATGTGAGGAGATAACTCTCATGAGCAACAAGCATCCATTGGTTCAGGTCATCGAAAACGAACAACTACTTGAACGCCCAAACTTTGCACCAGGTGATACTATCGTGGTTCAAGTAAAAGTACGTGAAGGTGAGCGTGAGCGTTTACAGGCCTTTGAAGGTGTGGTTATCGCTAAGCGTAACCGCGGTCTAAACTCAGCGTTTACTGTCCGTAAAATTTCAAGTGGCGTTGGTGTTGAGCGTGCATTTCAATTGCATTCACCAATCATTGATAGCATTGAAGTGAAACGCCGCGGTGCTGTTCGCCGTGCGAAACTGTACTACTTACGTGAGCGTTCTGGTAAGTCAGCACGTATTCGCGAAAAGCTTGGTGGTCGTCCAGCTGCTCAGAAAAAAACTGACGCTGGCGTACCTGATGCAGTTGAAACTGCACCTGGTATCTAAGTTTAAGCATTGCGCTAAAACTTGCCAACCCTCCTAAATTGTTTAACATAGCGCTTAGGAGGGAAGCAAAAGTAGATACAAGCCCTTATTCATAGGTTTATTTATAAATAAGCGGGCCATACCAAAAAAGACAAAACCCCAATCTGAGCGACTGCCAGATTGGGGTTTTTGTATGTAGGGTATTTACGTTTACATTTAGTTGTCAACGTTATTAATTAGCTATCAACGTTGTCTATACGGTTGCTTTGATCTTTGGACTTGCTGTACTTACGCAAGCGTATATAGATGGTCTTAGTGACCGTAGCAATGACTTTTTGCTGACTATCCACGATATCTGTTTGATATTCGCGAAATACAGGTTCGCCGTCTTTTGCCAGCTCTTGAATAGTGGCAATTTCTGTACTAGGGATTTTCATGCGGGTTGTCACTTTGCTATTGCCAGGAGCAACGAACTCAATATGCGAGCTTTTATCCCATACCACATAGGTACTGCCAAGTTGATGCATGAGCATCAGCATATAAAAAGGATCAACCATCGAATATAAGCTACCACCAAATTGTGTGCCGACGATGTTTTTGTTCAGACTATTAAGACCCATACTGACTACGCACAAGCCCTGATCTAAATCGACATGCTCGACCTTGATACCAGCGCCGACATAAGGCGCATAAGTATTGATACGCAGCTTAAGTAAGTGTGGCGTTAAAAGTGGCATGACGTTCTTTTTAGTTTTGCGTTTTAAATTTTCTAGATTCTTGGGTAGGAAGCTCATACTGTTATTCCTTTATCTTTCTCTATCTTTTACGGTACGTAAAGATGCTCATATATTGATAACCATCATTTCTATTAGTTATGGAATGAGCTAATTATAAACTGAGCAAAAAACATCTATCATAGTCAAAAATAAAAACTGTCACCAGCCTTAAAGCGTAACGAATGTTAATTATTTAATAATATCAATACTATAGTAAACGTTTGGCCTGTTATCAATATATGAAGGCTCTGCTCATTATATTTAGATAGACGCTAAGAGTGGAATTAGTCATACATCAAAATGCGAATAGAAGGGTAAGAGTTTTGACGGCAAAACTCGCAATCCTAGCCTTGATAGCATACAATGGCTGCCAATTTGTGTTGGGCAGCTTATTTTTTGTACGATTTTGGGCAAATAAGTCGTCATTGATAAAAAATGAATCCTCAGTTGGCATAAGGAGATGTGATGAGTAGTAACGAGATCCCCGCTTCAAGAACCAATCCGCAGCAGTCAAATCCAGCTCACTACGATGATGAATTGCAAGGTAGCTATACTGATTTGCATCAGCCAAGCTCAAACTTTAATAGTCGTGACGCCTATCTAAATCATGAACTACAGATTATGCAGCCCAAGCGCTGGCGCATGAACTTGCCATTTCGTGATTATCGTTTTGAATATGAAGACACCATTCCAGCGATGGCCGCGACAATCGGTAAAGTCGTTATGGTGGGGGCTATTGCCGCTACGTTTGCAGGACCGCTTGGGCTAAGCGATGCCTTTGTCTTAGAAAACGTCCGCTATGAGCTGTTAATCGTCGCCTTCTTTGTTATCTTATTCTCAGGATTTTTGCTACCGACGGCCAACCTTGCGGGTACGCACGGCCCCCTCATTCCCCTAATTCCTATTGTCGTTGCCGCTGGTGGTCACCCAATGGCCTTTGGTCTGCTGATCGGTGCCTTTGGTCTGTTACTAGCTATTAGTAAAGGCGGTAGTCTGCTGGCAAACTTGACCAGTAAAGGTGTGTGTGGCGGTCTGCTGCTATATTTAGGCTTTATCGGTACCATCTCGCAAGTTAAAAACCTGTTTGCATGGGCAGAAGGTATTGGTATGGCGCATATCGCCTTTGTGGTGATTTTGCTGACCATTATACTGTATGCTGTATTAGAGAATTTCCAAAAGCGTTGGCTTGCTGTACCGCTTAGCTGCTTATTAGGTGGTGGCGTAGCCTTTGTTATGGGCGCACCCTTTGCTTTTGAAACGGCACCAGGTCTGCCCAATATGAACCCGATGTACTGGTGGGGAGAAGACACTGGTTGGATGTTAGGCTTACCGACGGTTGAGAGCTTCGTTGTGGTACTGCCGTTTGCAGTATTGGCTGTCGCCATGTGGTCGCCCGACTTTTTGGGTCATCAAGTCTTTCAAAAGATCAGCTATCCAAAGCGTACTGAGCGCGTGTTGATGGATATCGATGATACGATGACCAGCGCTTCTATTCGTCAGGTGGCAGGCTCTGTCCTTGGCGGGGCAAACTTTGCATCCTCATGGGGGACTTATATTGTGCCGGCGGCGATTGCTAAACGGCCGATACCAGCGGGTGCGATACTCACGGGGCTGTTTTGTCTGATCGCTGGTATCTGGGGCTACCCAATGGATTTGGCTATTTGGGAGCCGGTGATGTGTGTGGCGCTGATCGTTGGTGTATTTATTCCACTGCTTGAGGCTGGCATGGAGATGACGCGCGAAGGTAAAACCACGCAGTCAGCTGCTATCGTGGTCTTTGCCTCGGCACTGGTAAACCCAGCCTTTGGTTGGTCGATAACCTTAGTACTTGATAACCTAGGGCTGATTGGATCCAAAGAGCGTAGTGCGAGCTTATCAAAGATGAGTCGCTGGATTATCCCTGTGATCACCTTTGTGATATTAACGGGTGTTATGGCGGTCGTTGGTATGTTGCCAGGTATTCCCGCACTATTACCGAACTTCCGTCATTAGAGATTTTGCCTACCATAAAAAAAGAAAAGCCAGCTTCATGCTGGTTTTTTTGTGCATAAACCTATAGGTAGTGATGGCTTGTAAAACTCAGGCTACCGCCCCATAATTAGCTGTATATCAGTATCTTAAGAGCAATGAATTTTATGGTTAATGTCTCAGAAACAAATACCACGGATGATAAAAAAGCCCGTCTTAAGCATCTCATCAAACGCCTGCCAAATCTGCCAGGGGTCTATAAAATGCTGGGTAAAAACGGTGATATCTTATATGTGGGTAAAGCTAAATCGCTAAAAAGCCGAGTGAATAGCTACTTTGCCAAGACCATTGACCATCCAAAGACACGCGCGCTGGTAGCACGGATTCATGATATCGAGACCATTATTACGCGTAGCGAAACCGAGGCGCTGCTGCTTGAGCAAAACTTGATTAAAGAGTATCGTCCCCCTTATAACGTACTACTGCGTGACGATAAGTCTTATCTGTACGTGTTTATTTCAGCGGACAAACCTTATCCGAGATTGGCTTACGGACGCGGTAAAGGCAACCATCAAAAAGGTCGTTTCTTCGGTCCTTTTCCCTCTGCTCATGCTGCCAAAGAAACGTTGGTCTTGATGCAAAAAATGTTTCAGATGCGCCAATGTACCAATACTTTTTTTAAGCAACGTAAACGTCCTTGTCTTGAGTATCAAATCAAGCGTTGCCGTGCGCCCTGCGTGGGCTTGGTATCGCCAGAAGAGTATGCGGAAGATGTCAATAATACCATTCGCTTCCTCAAAGGCGACTCGAGCGATATTCACAGTGCGCTTATAGAAAAAATGGAAGGCGCTGCTGAAGCGTTGGATTTTGAAAAAGCGGTATTTTATCGTGACCAGCTGTCTATGCTACGCGAAGTGCAGGCACGGCAAGCGGTTTATACTGTGCAGGGCGAGGCGGATGTGATTGCGATTGCCAGTCAAGCTGGCATGACTTGTGTCAACGTATTGACGGTGCGCGGCGGCCGCGTACTTGGCGGTAAAAACTACTTCCCTGATGTTGATAGTAGTGAGTCGCTCGCGGATAATTTATCGGCCTTTATTACCTCATTCTATTTTCAGGTGACCGACGACTTGCCAAGCGAGATTATATTAAGTCATGAGCTGCCTGATCAACAAGCAATCAGCGAAGCACTGGCCACACACTTTGAGAGCAAAGTTGTCATCAAGACCAATGTCCGTGAACATCGCTCAGAATGGCTGGACTTGGCCAAACTAAATACCAATAATGCGCTTAAAACTAAACTGGGCGACTATCTAGAGCTGCATGCGCGCTTTGGCGCACTTAAAGACGTGTTGGCTGATGTCACTGATCGAACTATAGACCGTATTGAATGCTTTGATATTTCTCACACCATGGGCGAGGCCACCATCGGTAGCTGCGTGGTCTTTGATCAAGGTGGCTCGCGCCGCCGTGATTACCGTCAGTATGCGATTCATGATATTCAAGGTGGTGATGACTATGCCGCGATGAAACAAGTGCTGACGCGTCGTTATAAAAAGCAACCACTGCCTGATTTATTGCTTATTGATGGTGGTAAAGGTCAGCTTGGGATTGCTAAAGAAGTATTGACAGAGCTGGGTATTCTTAATGATACGTTGCTCATTAGTGTGGCAAAAGGGGAAGGGCGCAAAGCGGGTTTGGAAGTATTACATTTTATCGATCATGAGCCGCTCGATCTGCCTATGGATAGCAAGGCGCTGCATTTATTGATGCATATTCGCGACGAGGCTCATCGTTTTGCTATCACAGCGCACCGTAAGAAGCGCGATAAGCGCCGTTCGTCGTCAGTGCTTGAAGTTATACCGGGACTGGGAGAAAAGCGTCGCCGTGACTTGCTCAATCACTTTGGCGGTATGCAGCAGCTGCTTGGCGCATCCCAGCAAGAGCTGGCAGGTGTGCAAGGGATTGGCCCAGTATTAGCGAAAACTGTGTATAAAGTGCTGCATGAGTAGGTCGATTAATATTTACTAAACTCGGACTTATTACCATAAAAAATGGGGCTGCTCTAGATCATACTAGAACAGCCCCAATTTTTTAATATTTTTTGATGAATGAACGGTTATTATTCATCAGCTTTTTTCATATAAGTCACAAATTTAAAATCCAATCCACTTTTCTCATCACTCATTTGCTCAGACTCTTCTGCGACTTCAAATTCGCTTGGTAGCTCTGGATAAAAGGCATCGCAATCGAGTATTTCGGTGTCTACATGCGTCAGCTCAATACGATCAGTGTACATAAAGGCGTCACTAAATACCCGCTCACCGCCGATAACCCAAATCGTATCAAGATGGGCACCATGTGCAAGACTGGCAGCTTGCGTTAAAGCATCATCCAAATTATGGACGACATATGCATCATCACGGTCTTTAAGACCTTTTTGCTCAGCATAATCTAGCTGCGTCGTAATGATAAAGCTGACGCGCTTTGGCAATGGCTTACTGTTCATCGATTCAAAAGTTTTACGCCCCATAATGACGATACCTTGAACCTTGCCATTATTTTGTTTGGTGGTCATTTTTTTAAAGTGCTGCAAATCTGCTGAGATATGCCACGGCAGCTCGTTATCTTTACCAATACAGCGATTGCTACCGATAGCGACGATTTGGGCAACTTCAGTATGGGCATAACTCATAATATATCCTTATTATTCTCATCAGTAATATGAAGTCAAAAACAGTTTTTATACCGCGACTTTAGCTTTAATAGCGGGATGCGACTCATAACCATCAACGCTGATATCTTCATATTCAAACGCAAAAATATCATCGACATCAGAGTTAAGCGTTAATGTTGGAAGCGTATAGAGCTCACGTGTCAGTTGCAGCTCGACTTGCTCACGGTGGTTTTGATAGATATGACAATCGCCACCCGTCCAGATAAATTCGCCAACTTCTAATCCGCAAACTTGCGCAACCATATGAGTCAACAGTGCGTAGCTGGCGATATTAAACGGTACCCCTAGGAATAAATCTGCTGAACGCTGGTAAAGCTGGCAGGACAGCTTGTTGTCTGCAACAAAGAACTGAAACAGCGTGTGGCAAGGCGGTAGGGCAACTTGCTCGGCTTCACCTGGATTCCAGCCTGAGACGATTAAACGTCTGGAGTTAGGGTTGGTCTTGATTTGCTCAACCACTTGAGCGATTTGATCGACGCCGTCATTATTATAGCGACCTCCCTCATTTTTAGTCGCGCCATAGTTGCGCCACTGGTGACCGTATACTGGCCCTAAATCGCCAGCAGGACGATTGAAGCGCGCTGTCTGCTCCGCTGTTGCCCATTCATTCCAAATGCGTACGCCATTCTCTTGCAAATAATCAACGTGAGTACTACCGCTTAAAAACCATAATAGCTCATAGACGATAGATTTGAAGTGAACTTTTTTAGTGGTTAACAGTGGAAAACCATCCGCTAAGTCAAAACGCAGCTGCGCGCCAAAATGGCTTAGCGTACCTGTGCCCGTACGATCCCCTTTTTCAGTACCGTCAGTCAATACTAGCTTCAATAAATCAAGATAAGCTGCTTCGTTCTTAGTAGTAATCATGACTTTTTAGATTCCATAATCTTTGGTTTCGATGTATCTCAATGTTAATGCATCTTAATTTTAAAACGTCTTAATAGGCAGACTGACGACCCCAGTCATAGATATCGCGCTTGTAAGCATAAATAATTAGTAAAATACCGATAAGAATCATCGGAGCGCTTAGTATCTGTCCCTTAGTAACCCAGCCTAATAAGATAAAGCCTTGATCGGCATCTGGCTGACGAAAGAATTCAACGATGAAGCGACTAAACCCATAACCGAGCATAAAGACGCCAGTGACCGCCATACGCGGACGCGGCTTGGACGAATACCACCATAATAGCAAGAACAATAGCAGACCTTCAGTAAGCGCTTGATAAAGCTGTGAAGGATGACGCGGTAGTAGATATTGCCCATTTACTTCCATCATCAACTCTTGTAATTGAGGATTGGCTTGCAATTGCTGCATATCAAAGGCAGCAGCTTGTGGAAAATAAGTCAGCCAATTATAGCCGCCATCAGATATGCGTCCCCACAGCTCGCCGTTAATGTAGTTGCCGATACGTCCGAATAACAGCCCTGTTGGTACACAAGGTACAATGAAGTCGAGTACTTGAAAAGGCGTCTTTTTATATTTACGGGCGAAATATAGCATACCAAGCCCGACACCGATTAGGCCGCCATGAAACGACATGCCGCCTTCCCAAACTTTAAAGAGATAAGCTGGGTTTTGTAGTAATTCACCGAACTGATAGAACAAAACGTAGCCAATACGACCACCTAATATAACCCCAAGCGCACCAAAAAATACTAAGTCAGAGACCATGTCAGTCGACCAGCTATCACGCTTAGTACTGCGATACCAAGCCAAACCATAAGCGGCGCCAAACGCTAATAAATACATGAGGCCATACCAGTGTACTTCTACTGGACCCAAGGATAGCGCCACGGGATCATACTGAGGATGAATCATCATAAGAGTGTCATAATTATTGATAATAGAATGATGGTCATAATAGCAAAAATAGCTACTTAGGCATACCAAATAACTGTTAGTACAGGAGTAAACAGTTTCTTCGTACCAACTTATCTGACCCTAGTAACGTCTAGAAAGAAAAGTAGAAAACCGCTAAGATGTAAAGCTGTGTTATGACAACTGTAAACTTTAAAATAAAAAGGAATTTTATGTGCATCGTCGCCATTGCTTGGCAACTATTTGATGAGTTGCCATTAGTACTATTGTCTAATCGCGATGAGTTTTTGCAGCGCCCAACTAAGCCGCTACATCAGTGGTCTGACAAACCTATCTATGCTGGGCGTGATAGTCAAAGTGGTGGCACTTGGTTGGGTATTCATCAAGAACAACATACAGATTTGTATGAGCAAAATGGACGCTGGGCCGCCGTACTGAACTTTCGCGATGGTGTGCAGGCACGTTTGGATGAACGCTCACGTGGCGCGCTTGTTACGGATTTTTTGTCCAGCAGTATAAGTCCGATGGACTTTGCACGGAAAATCAGCTTGCAAGACTACGCAGGCTTTAACCTCATTATTGGCGATGCAGCGCAGGCTGTCATCGTTAATAATCGCGGCCATGCACCAACACCCTTGTATGCAGGCTTGCATGTCCTCTCTAACGGTCAGCCAGAAGATAGCTGGTTTAAGACTGAGCGCCTGCGTGGACGACTACGCCAAGAAGTCCTGCCGCTAATTGCGGAAAACAACTCGCTTGAATATTGGCAAGATGCGGCATTTAATGTGTTATCGGATAACATGCCAGCTCCAGCAAATAAGCTACCGAATACTGGCATGGCTATTGCGATTGAACAAAGACTATCATCTGTATATATTGAGCCTGTAGATTTGACAGGGCCTGAGGATGGAGTAATACCAAACTATGGAACCCGCACACAAAGTATTTTAACGCTGCGTAATGATGCCAAAGAAGCAACAGTTAAAGCTAATATTGCAAGCCGAGAATTTGATTATTCAAATACGCCATAGAAAATGCTCACATTGATATCTAAAGTTTCTAGATATCAATGTGAGCATCCGTAATGCATTCTGCATCGGGTTGTCTAATTATTCCATCAACAAATGATTGTCCTGTTCAGGAATAATTAGCTCTTGTCTAAGGGGTAACTCGCGTGCCAATTCTTGCAAAGCACGGCGGTATACCCCGCGTTTAAAGTGAATCACTTGTCCTAGTGGATACCAGTAACTGACCCACTGCCAGTGATCAAACTCAGGTTTACCCGCATCAAAGCGGATATGTTGCGCGTTCGGCTCATCTAAGCGCAGCAAAAACCATTTTTGTTTTTGCCCAATACACAGCGGATGTTGTCCATGGCGCACGTAGCGCTTTGGCAGACGATAACGCAACCAATCTTGCGTAACTGCCAATAAGTCTACATGACGAGGATATAATCCGACCTCTTCCCAGAGCTCCCGGTACATCGCATCCATCGGCGTCTCTCCGCGATCGATACCGCCTTGCGGGAACTGCCAAGCGTTGTGACCAATACGTTTCGCCCACAGAACTTGCCCCTGTGTATTTGCTAAGATAATGCCGACATTGGCGCGAAAGCCGTCTGCATCTATCATGAACAAACCCTTAAAGTTATTTAAAAACAGCTCATCTCAATAGCATAAAAATACAGCAATCATAATTATTGTTAGGTGAATGGTATATTCATACTAGTAAAATAAGCTTTATTACCATCATTAAAACAAGAAATAGACCAAATGTGTAACAGTATTTTGCTATAAAATGTTTCACGAATTTAAACGTTTAAAATCAATGGCTTGAATAAAGGGTATTTATGTTTGATAAATTAATTAAGCTTACCGATCGATAGAGAAAGTACAATGCTATTGGGTGATGCGGTTAATGCAATAAAAATGGCTTGTACTATATGACAGATCGTCTATAAAACCCTGTTTTATCCTATGCTAAACTAACCATGTACTGTTAATATTATTAAATACAAGAATATCTAATGGTTTTAATCAAAATTTATGAAAGGATAGCGAATAATGGCAGAGTCAAAAGCGAGCGTTACCTGGCAAGATAACAAAGCATTTATGGGTGTATCACCATCAGGACATAACGTACAAATCGATGCCGATAAAGAAAAAGGCGCAAGCCCGATGGAGCTGATACTATTGGGACTTGGAGGTTGTGCCAGTTATGACGTAGTAGCAATTTTGCAAAAGTCTCGCCAAGACGTGACGGATGTACGCTGTGATCTGACAGCACAACGCGCTGAGACCGTACCAGCGGTATATACCGATATCCATATGCACTTTGTGGTAACCGGTCAAGATATCAAAGATAAGCAAGTTGAGAAAGCCATTCAGTTGTCAGCAGAGAAGTACTGCTCAGCCAGTCGGATGTTGGTGCAAGGCGGGGTGAATGTTACTCATGATTTTGAAGTTATTGCAGGGTAAGGGTAGAGATAATTATGAGTGCATTATTTGGGTTAATCCCTGACACCGCTGCAGCCGCAATTTGGGCGATGGTGGTTGCAAGTTTGCTTCCACTAGTTATGGCGCTGACAGCAAAAGCCATTGGTGGCTTTAGATTGGCTGACAATGCACATCCACGTGATTTCTTGCAACGTACGACAGGAGTGGCAGCACGTGCTAATGCCGCTCAGCAAAATAGTTATGAGACCTTACCTGTCTTTTTGGCAGCGGTATTAGTTGCGATGTTATTCTTCGTCCCGCAATCGATTATCAATACCTTGGCATGGTTATATGTACTGATTCGTATTGGTTATGGCATGGCTTATGTTGCCAACTTATCGATGTTTCGTTCAGTGCTTTGGGTATTGTCAATCATATGCTGTTTGATGTTATTTTATCTTGCGATTAGAATTAGCACTTAGTTTGTCGCTGAAAATTACTAACAATTACTAACAACTATTAGCTAAGTAATTATCTAAGCTGGTCTACCTTTATAAAAGGTTATACAGGTATTGAACATAGAAGCGGCTAATTATAACTGCGTACTCGACTGTAGCGCAGCTATAATAGTCGCTTTATTTTTTTCTCGTTTGACATTTTCCCACAGTATCTGCGCTTCATTATAGCCTTTAGTAAGCATACCAAGCCACTGTTTGTAGCGGCCAACCAAGACCACATCGTTTTTGGCTTGACCTTCCAAAAACTTAATCTGATGCGTAATTAAATCCTCCCACAATAGGGTTGTGTTGCTTCCTAGATTCTGCTGATGGCCATGGTCAATCTGTGCAATCAGATCTGGACGAGTAACAGCGCCACGTCCTAACATAAGATGTGTTGTCCCTGACTGCACCATACAGCGTTGCGATTGCTCTGCGTTCCAAATCTCGCCATTAGCAATGACTGGAATACTAAGTTTATTAAATGCTTTAATCTTGTCCCAATAAGCAGGTGGCTTATAACCTTGAGTTTTGGTACGCGCATGAATAGTAAGCCAGTCTGCACCGCTATCGCTAATCGCCCCGCGAATATCATCCATGCGACTGGTATCGGTATAGCCCAATCGAATCTTGGCAGAGACTGGAATGTGAGTAGGGACCGCTTGGCGCACAGCACTGATAATCTCATATATGACTTCTGGCTCATCCAATAGCACAGAGCCGCCTCGGTGATTGTTAACCGTCTTGGCAGGACAACCAAAGTTGATATCGATAGCAGGCGCTCCCAGTTCACATGCGTAGGCAGCATTCTCAGCCATCAACTGCGCTTCGCTACCCAGTAGTTGGACATGGATAGGGGTACCAGATGCGGTTTTTGCATCATGGTGCAACTCAGGTACATATTTATAAAATACATGCGCGGGCAAGACAGTTTGAGTTACGCGAATAAACTCACTGACTGACCAATCATAAGGACGCCCCAAATCTGACGCAATTTGAGTTAATATTTGCCGCATTAACGGATCGGTCAGCCCTTCCATAGGCGCAAGGAGGCGGACGGGTTGTTTAAAAAATTGCTGCTTAATTTCCATAAATCACTTTTTTGCCAGTCTGTAATCCTGATATCAAGTCTTGAATATTATGCACATCTAAATTGGCCTGCGCACGTGTACAAGCGACATAAAGTAAGCGTAATTCCTCAGGATTAATCTTCACGCCATTCGTTGTAACATCATAATAAAAATCATCGTCGAGCTGAACGCGCGACCATTCAAGCCCCTTCGCTTTATGCGCGGTTGATATTACATAATCAGCATTTTCAATACTGGTCAAACTATTGACTGCTTGGCTTAAGACATTGGTGCCATGATCATCGACCAGTTTGACCAAAGTTTTAAGATCGCTACCTTCATTAGTTTCAGAGTACTCTTGTACATCGCCCCAATGATAAAAATAAGCCAGTTCAGGCACACCGTAAGCAGATTTGCCGTTTTTTAGGTTTTCGGCAGCTTGGCAAAATTTGAGCATACGATCCGTATCCGCTTGTAGTGCCACGCGATGACCGAGTTTAAGGCCAGTCAACAGTTGCGCCATGGCAGCAGCATTGGTACGACAAAGAATGGCATCTTTTTTACTGTGCACCATACCTTTATCTGTTGATGAGTGTTTATCTGGATTACCTTTGAGAGGCACATCTTCTTGCAATGCCTTTAATAAGGTATTAGCAACTTCAGCAATTGGCTCACCGAAGCGAAAAGATTGAGTCAATAGCGTTTGCGGCAATGGCAGCTTTTTCATCGCATTGACTGCACCGCGCCACTCATAAATCTGCTGATGAGCGTCACCAACATAGATAACTTGCTTTGATTGCTGAGTCAAAATACCCATCATGAGTGGGTCAGCATCTTGCGCCTCATCAAATAGAATAAAGTCAGCAGGAATGCTGGGCTTAGACAACGCCCATAGTTTTAGATAGATATCATGACCGATACCAGCAGGATGGCGGGCATCAATGGACTGTAACCAGCGCTGTTCAACAGCAGGGTAGAGCATCTCACGTAGCTGCTCAGCGTCAGACTCATCGAGCCAGCTTGGAAACAAAATATGTCTTGGCGCAGGGTAACTGGCATGAGTACTACAAAAGTTGCTAACCGCGTCACTGACAAAACGTGCTAATCTAGCAGGCGTTAACGTAATATATTTATTAATACCATCCATCTGGCGCCGTACTTGTACAGGTTGCAAGCCCAAATCATCGCCAAGGCGTTTGGGTGAAAAGCGTGGTAAAGACAGTTTGGCCGTAATATCACGAGCGACATGCCGATAAGCAAGTGAATGAAAGGTACGGCAGTCTACATGACTTGGGAATTTTTGCCTTGCATCATTGGCGATGGCTTTGTTAAATGCTAGATACAAGCCGCGTCCACGTAAGCGCTCACCGATAAGTTTCAACGTTGTGGTTTTACCAGCACCTGCATAAGCGACTACTTTAAATGACTTATGGTCCATGGCCATATTAAGCGCGCTGAGCTGCTCGTCAGTGGGATCGCTCATATAAGCTGGCATAGATGCGGACATAAAAAGCTACCTAAAGTACAAAAAGTGATTAAAAACAACTGGGTCAAAAAAAGCCACTGAAACAGATCAACAATGGCTGGCAGTTCAGTCATGATAATAAATGAAGATAGCGATGTATGAGAGGTGGGTAGATAATTGACGTAACGTCAGTTCAATTTAAATTAAATACGCTGTCAGTTTTGCTCAGTTGACTATTGATACTCAGTAAACTCAATACTACCAACTTAGTCATTATCAGATGTTAAGGTCGCGCTTTTATCTTCTTTAATTAGTATTTTAGCCAATAATAGCCCAAGCTCGAACAGCAACCACATGGGAATTGCTAACATCAGCATAGACACACCATCTGGTGGCGTTACAACCGCTGCAATGGCAAAGCAACCAACGATGATATAGCGCCGCTTGTCTTCTAAACCCTGAATGGAGACGATACCAACCAATATCAATAGTAAGGTGACTACAGGGATCTCAAACGTCAAGCCAAATACCATGAATAGTTTGAGCGCAAAACTCAAATAACTGTCGATATCAGTCATCGGTAATACGTTTTGCGGTGCAAATACGATAAAGAACTTTAAAACACCTTTAAGCACAATGAAATAAGAGAAAGCGACACCAGCATAAAATAAAAAGATAGACGATGTCAGCACTGGTATAGCGATTTTTTTCTCTTTTTTATACAAACCTGGAGCGACAAACGACCAAATTTGATAAAGAATATAAGGCATCGCTACGAAGGCAGCAACGAACACAGTTAGGCGTATCGGCGCCATAAAGTTGGAAGTGATATCTGTCGCAATCATGGTCGAATTGACTGGTAGCTGCGCGACCAATGGATCTGATAGAAAGTTATATAGCTCGCGTGAAAACCCAACCAATGCCAAAAATATGACTAATATCGCCACGCAGATTTTGATCAAATGGCGACGCAGCTCTATCAAATGCTCAGTGATGGGCATATCGACAAGCTTGCCTAATATATCATCAGGATTGTCATCGGGTACAGCGTTTGTTTGCTCCAATGAGCTGTCTTCAATTGCCGCTATTTTCTCTTTACGACTCTTTTGTCGTTTAAACAAACTCATTTGGATGCCCCGTGTTTTGTAAACGAGGGGGGAGTATTTGAACCGTCTTGATCTGTATTATGAGCAGAAGAGTTTTGTAATGAATACTTTTCTGATTGCTCAAACTCATCTTCATCAAATTCAGACTATCTTCATCAAATTCAGACTCCCAATACTCATCAATAGGTGGCATTTTTTCATCTAAATCAGGATGTGAAAAACTCGAATGCGAAAAGTCGTCATGCAACAGATTGTCTGCTTCATAGTTGGGCAGGTAGGGCGGGGCAGGTAAACGACGGGCTTTATCATAATCACTAAGACGAAACCACATGTTTTCCCATGGTCTGGTGATAAAGCGCTGCGGTATACTACTAGAAGCCTCTAAGGGCTTTTTAGCATTTATGGTAGTCTGATCGAAGTCTGTATCAACAGAGTCTTTATCATCGTCTGTATCAGATACAAAGACAGCAGATGGGTCTTTTGGCAGTCGATCTTGCTCATAATCATAAGCAAAGTCAGCTGGCATGTCTGAGGACAAGCCAGATGCTTCTTCCTCTAACTCACTCATCATCGCTTCGTCATAGACGTCTTCAAACGAATCATCGTTTGAGTTATAGCTGTTTGGAGTATTTATAGCATCCATACTCTGGTGCTGCGAATACTCAAACTCTTGCATACTACCGCGCAACTCTGCCATTTCGCGCTTCATATCTGCTTCAGTTTGACGGATTTTAGCAAGTTCGTCCTGCATTTGTTTACGTGTTTCAGCCAAGTCAAGCTCAGCTTCGATTTCAGACTGCAGGGTCGAGACGGTACGGCGTAGCTTAGCGTACCATTGTCCAGCAGTACGTGCAGCTTGAGGTAGCTTTTCAGGGCCCAACACGATTAGGGCAATGACACCAAACAAGAGTAGTTCGGAAAATCCAATATCAAACATAATTGTCAAATATAGTCATGAACATACTATGCAACGATACTATTTATAAATAACTTATAAATAACATGCATCATACTTTATGTTTATCATTAGAAGTAGTAGGACTGATTTCTACATCATCAACCTTAGTACCAGTCTGAGAATTCACTGAAGTAGTCGACTGTGTATCTGAGCTGGCGTCATGATCGAGTACACGGCGTTTACGCGCATGCTCTGTCTCTTCATCTTTGACGGCTTCTTTAAACCCTTTTACTGCCCCGCCCAAATCTTTACCAGCGTTTCTAATCTTAGAGGTGCCAAATACGACAACCACTACAACCAACAAAATTAGCCAATGGGTAATGGAAAAACTGCCCATAACGGTATCCTTATGTCTTGATGAGACCAATATATATCGTATTACATTGCATCTATCAGCCGCACAATAAAGTGTTTTTGCCAAATAAGATGCAAGTCATTAAAGATACATTATAACGCGCACTGATGATAAAAAGTTGAAAACAACAATAATTACACAAGCTTATTTTATCTACAACTATCTCGCTGCTTTCTCATCAATACCTGAGAGCCCAAAACGTCGTCCTAATTCATTTAATACAGCATCAGATTCAATATCAAACCATGCCAACCCCACTAACGTATGAAACCACACATCGGCCACTTCGTAAATGAGCTCATGCCGTGCAGCGCTGTACTGTGCTTCATCTGTCAGCTTGTCACAACTAGCAAAGTCTTTGGCAGCAATAATACTCTCAGTCGTCTCTTCACCTACTTTTTCAAGTATTTTATTAAGTCCGCGAGCATATAAACTCGCTACATAAGAGCTGTCTGCTGATGCCTGTTTACGTTCAGCCAACACACGGTCAAGCTGTGGCAATATTGCAGTCTGAGCCGCTTGGCTTGATAAGCCGTTAGCATTAGAAATAGTATGTTTATGAATAATCTCTTTATGAACAGTATTATTTATATTGCTACTAGCATTTTCTTTCGATTGATAGATATCAGCAGGATCTTTTAGTACAGCATCGACTGTTTGCCAGACGGGCTCTGCTCCTGTCATGTTTAAGCGCTGATAAAAACAAGACTCACGTCCAGTATGACAGGCGATACCTCCAACTTGAGTGACACTTAGCACGATGACATCAGCATCACAGTCTAAACGAATATCATGCACCTGTTGAGTATGTCCTGACGTTTCACCCTTGTGCCAAAGCTGATTACGTGAGCGCGAAAAATAGACTGCAGTTTGCGTTTTTGCCGTTAGCTGTAAGGACTCAGCGTTCATCCATGCCATCATTAAGATGCGTCCTGTATCGTAATCTTGAGCGATTACAGGAATCAGGCCATCAGTATTAAATTTTATAGAGGTTAGCCAATTAGGTGTGGTCATAATCTATCTTCTTATAGACGTTTAGGTTGATAGAGAAGTGGCAAGCATAAGGGTTACAAATCCCACGTAATCGACGTCATTATAGCTCAAATGGTTGTTGATTTAGCGCCTCTTCAATATCATTATTAAAGGATATACTTCTATTGGAGCGATAATCATATTGAACAAAAGATTTGCGGGCTTTTGCTACTAGTGAACCATCATACATACGTGTCACCTTGATAGCCATCTCGCCATTTTTGTCAGATATTTGCTCTATACCTACTTCAAATAGTAGCTCTTCACGAGCGCGTACACGGCTAATGATGTTCAGCTGTAAATTACTAACAATCAAACCTTGGCATTCTGCATTGATCTCTTTGATACCTTTAGAATACAAAAACCTTGCTCTTGCTTCCGCCAATAATGCAATGAGAGATTCTAACGTCAAATGCTGCCCAACATCAATCTCTGTGTTACGGACACGCATAACTGTCTCAAAGACAAATACTCTATCATCAAACTCTAACTCACGGTCTATCAACGTTATCTCCTACATAAGTTTCCATAACGTCTGAGACGCCATTGTCATCAATAAAACATAGCTTAGACAGACATTCAATCGAATTAGGAATAAGCGGTAGTATTATTTTACTAACTGCTTCAATTATGAGCAAGATTGAACATTTAATGCCTATTTTTTAAAGCGATACTTAAAACTTCATGATGTTCTTATACCCTATTGTCGTGAAGCTAAGGGATGTTCGTAAGAAGCAGTCTTTGCAAACAGTAGGCTAAATAGTTGTCTTAAAACTTTACTTGGCAAAATCATGACACTTCTGCTAAAATAGCGCCTCCCACCTCGAGGCAAATAGCTGTTTAGTGGTTTAGTGGTTGTTTTAAAGCCACTATTTACTATCGACTGTTTGACGACCAGGTTCTATCAAAGACAAAGAGGCAAATCATCATGAAAGTTAAGATGAAAACCAGAAGCGGTGCTGCAAAACGCTTCAAAAGAACAGCGAATGGCTTTAAGCGTAAGCAAGCCTTCAAAAGCCATATCTTGACCAAGAAATCAGCTAAACGTATCCGCCAACTGCGCGGTCTAAAGATGGTAGACAAGTCTGACGAAGCAGCAGTTCGTCGTATGTGCCCATACATCTAATCGCCTATTGTCATCTGTTTTCTTAAATATTTGACTTTGCAATTTGATAACGATGTCTACTATTTAAAGACATCGTGATTCGTTTAATAATGATCAAAATCTTGGAGTAATTTATGGCCCGTGTAAAACGTGGTGTACAGGCAAATCGCCGTCACAAAAAAATCTTAAAACGCGCAAAAGGCTACTACGGTGCCCGTTCACGTGTTTATCGCGTAGCGGTACAAGCAGTGACCAAAGCTGGTCAATATGCTTATCGTGACCGTCGCAACAAAAAACGTACCTTCCGTCGTCTTTGGATCGCACGTATCAATGCCGGTGCACGCTTAAACGGTTTGAGCTATAGCCGCCTTATCAATGGCTTGAAAAAAGCAAACATCGCAATCGATCGTCGCGTACTTGCTGACATCGCTATGCATGATGCAGCGACTTTCACAGCATTGGTCGAAAAAGCAAAAGCGGAATTGGCCTAAATATTAACCATCCTTTAGGTACATTGCTTAGTGGGTAATGGCTTAAATGGATAGGACTAATATTGATTAATAGTACGATATTAATAAAAGCTACCGCTGGTCGGTGGCTTTTTTTATATTAAAATATTTTAACTGTCTACATATTCAAGCCATTTATATCACAAGCCCTTGCATTGAAATGACTGGGCAAATGGTTTGCAATATTTGGTCAAACCCCTACAATTAAAAATCACTATAATTAATAGTTCGTTTAAATCAGGAAGAATGCGTCTTATGACTACCCCTGCTGCTATCACCGATTTGTCGGCGCTACCGACCTTATCCTCAGAGCTTAGCGAGCTCAATGAGACTCAGCTCAACGAGTTTGCTAGTGCTGCTGAAGCTTTAATCCTACAAGTAACCGATGCGCGCACCCTTCAAGACTTACGTGTCCAGTTGACGGGCAAAAAAAGCGCGCTAACAGGTTGGTCTAAGCAAATGGGCAAGCTTAGCTCCGATGATAAAAAAACCTATGGCGGCTGGTTGCACAGCGTACGTAGCCGTATCGGGCAAGCATTAACGGACCAGCAGCAGCAGCTGGAAGTCGCGGCGCTCAATGCCAAGCTTGCCAAAGAGAGTATCGACATTACCTTGCCGGCGCGTGGTGGTCAAAAAGGCCGTTTACATCCAGTGACGATGATTACCCAGCGTATGCAGCAGTACTTTGTGCAAGCGGGTTTTAATGTGGCGACAGGTCCTGAAGTTGAGAGCGACTACTATAACTTTGAAGCGCTCAATATCCCATCGCATCATCCAGCCCGCGCCATGCACGATACTTTTTATTTTGATGCGCATTACTTACTACGCACTCACACCAGCCCCGTGCAAATTCGCACGATGGAAAAGAAGGAGCCGCCGATTCGTATTATCTGCCCAGGTCGCGTCTATCGTAACGACTCGGACCAAACCCACTCACCGATGTTTCATCAGCTAGAAGGCTTGATGGTCACAGAGTCGAGCACCTTTGCCGAGTTAAAAGGGTTGATTAGCGAGTTTTTAGAAGCCTTCTTTGCCAAAGAACTGACTGTGCGTTTTCGTCCGTCATTTTTCCCGTTTACCGAGCCCTCAGCCGAAGTAGATATCTTAGATGACAACGGCAAATGGCTAGAAGTCATGGGCTGCGGCATGGTGCATCCGCAGGTGCTGACCAATTGTGGTATTGATAGTGAAAAATATACTGGCTTTGCTTTTGGCATGGGTATTGAGCGCTTTGCGATGCTGTATTACGGTATTGATGATTTGCGTTTGTTTTTCCAAAACGATGTACGCTTCTTAAAACAGTTTGGCTAGCATGTCGTTATTGAGATGCCAACCTTTATTCTAAAATCTTTATTATAAAATTCTGACCCGAGATATTTATGAAAATTAGCGAACAGTGGCTACGTCAATGGGTAAATCCCAATAATAGCAGTGAGCAGTTGGCCGAACAACTCACTATGGCAGGGCTTGAGATTGACGATCGCTTTGCGGTTGCGCGTGCCTTTCACGGCGTAGTCATCGGTGAAGTCGTCAGTGTTGAGCCGCATCCCGATGCCGATAAGCTGCGCGTCACTCAGGTCAATATTGGTGAATCTGAGCCATTACAAATCGTCTGCGGCGCTCCCAATGTGACTGTCGGTATGAAAGCACCCGTTGCTACCGTTGGTGCCGTATTGCCAAGTGATGACGCCAGTAATGGTAAAGCAGGCTTTAAAATTAAAAACGGCAACCTACGTGGTGTCGCCTCAAACGGTATGCTTTGCGGTGCTTCTGAAATTGATTTGGTTGACGATATTGATGGTCTGCTTGAGCTACCAGCTGATGCGCCAGTCGGTACTGATATCCGTGAATACTTAGGCTTAGACAATCAGATATTGGATATCTCTATCACGCCAAACCGTGGTGATTGTTTTAGCGTCCGTGGTATTGCACGTGAGATATCAGTCATCAACGATTTACCGATGCAGCAGCCAGAGATTGCGGCCAACAACGTAGCGACTGAGAGCGATGCAAAATTTGCTGTAAACGTAGAAGCGGTGGAGGCTTGCCCGCGTTATTTATTGCAGTCAATTAGCAATATCGATCGCAGTATCGATACGCCAAAATGGATGGCTGATGCCTTGGTGCAGTCAGGACTACGCTCGCATAACTTTTTGGTGGATGTGACCAACTATGTATTGATGGAGCTTGGCCAGCCGCTACATGCGTTTGATGCCGATACCATTCAAGGTGATATCGTGGTGCGTTTGGCACAGCCTAAAGAAACCATTGCTTTACTAAATGAGCAAACCATTAGCCTAACAGGCGATGAGCTGGTGATTGCTGATGATAAAGGCGTACTGGCTCTTGCTGGGATTATGGGCGGTAAGCGTAGTAGCGTCACCGATAGCACAACCAATATCGTATTAGAGAGTGCCTTTTTTAATCCACTCGCCATCGCTGCCCGTGCGCGCCGTTTTGGCTTGCATACCGATGCCTCGCAGCGTTTTGAGCGCGGGGTAGACTTTGCGCTGCCAGAGTTGGCATTGGCTCGCGCTTGTAATTTGATTACTAGTGTCACGAACTCGCAAGCTGGGCAAATAGTAAAAGTAGAAAATAGCGAGCACTTGCCAGCACGTACGCCGATTACCTTGCCAATTAGCAAAGTCCGTGAGGTCGTCGGTATCGAAATTGAACCTACGGTCATGGTGCGTATTTTAACTCAGCTGGGGTTCGAGGTAGAGCAGCAAGCGGAGAGTCTAATCTGTACGCCGCCATCGTATCGCTTTGATATGAGCATCCTCGAGGATTTGATCGAAGAGATTGCTCGTATCTATGGCTACGATAATATTCCAAGTGTCCTACCACATTTGCAAGTTAGCATGGATTATGATGATACTGCTGATTTGACGCATGAGATGAAGCTTGCATTAGTCGATAATGGCTATATGGAGGCGATCAGCTTTAGCTTTAGTGATGCCAAACTTGAGACGCTACTTGATGATGAGGCGCTAGGTGAAGTGTTGGCTCTGGCCAATCCTATCTCTAGTGATTTGGCAGTGATGCGCCGTACTTTGCTCTCAAGCTTACTGCCTTGCGTGCAATATAACTTAAACCGTCAGCAGCCGCGCGTACGGTTTTTCGAGACGGGGCTTAGCTTTGTCGGCCAAAACATCAGCAACTTGGTACAGACCCCAAGTATCGCTTTGGTAGCAGTCGGTGATGTTTGGGATGAGCAAGCATACCAAAACCGTGCCTTAGACTTTTATGATCTTAAGCATGATATTGAGCAGCTACTACCAACCCAAATCGATCGTACGCGCATGCGCTATGAGCGTAGCGAGATGGCCTTTTTGCATCCAGGTCAAAGTGCAAAGCTTTATATCGACGACATCTATGTTGGCTGGTTGGGCCAGTTGCATCCGAGCACCGCCAAACAGTTAGACATGCCGACAACTTGGGTGGCACAGTTATCACTTGCGCCATTGTTAGACTTGGCTCGTGAGCAGCACACCATTACCACGCCAAGTAAGTTTCCACAAGTGCGTCGCGATATTGCCATCTTAGTAGACAGTGATATCAGCGTACAAACGCTAGAGTCGACGATACGTACCAACGCAGGTGCGCTACTAGCAGATCTGTGGTTGTTTGATGTTTATCAAGGTGAAAAAGTACCAATGGGACAACGCTCTTTGGCATTTGCATTGGTATGGCAAGATGATAATCAAACTTTATCTGACGAAGTAGTAAAAACGAACACAGATAAAGTTATTGAATCATTGATTCAACACCATGGGGCGCAATTACGCGACAGTTAACTATATTTAGCTAAGTGACTATTAATAAAGAGATTTATTTCAAGATTTGTTAAAAATTGAGTAAAAATACTTTATAATGCCTAAACTTGATTTAAAGATGCGGCCATTTTATGGCTGTAATCAGTAAATCACTGACCCTTTATATAGTAGTCATACCGCTAAACCATGATACCCGATATCTCGACATAGCATAGGAGTCGTACTTGTGAGTACCTTAACTAAATCTGACATGATCGAGCATTTGATGAATCATCTTAACTTGACGCGGCAAGAAGGGCGCTGTTTGGTTGAGAATTTTTTTGATGAGTTATCAGATAGTTTGATTGAAGGCAAAGAAGTCAAGCTTTCAGGCTTTGGCAATTTTGAGCTTAAAGACAAAAATAGTCGTCCAGGACGTAATCCTAAAACAGGAGAACCTGTTGCGGTATCTGCTCGCCGTGTAGTAACGTTTAAGACTGGGCAAAAATTTCGTCAAAAAGTAGATGAGCATTTATTTGATCAATAGTAATGAGTTTGAAGATTAAATTTGGGAATAATAGGTAGGAAGGATTGATGGTCACAGGTGACGTTATCAGAAGTTAAATATCTATATTCTTGAAGAACACTTTCAGATATAATAAATAATTATCAATAAATTTAAATATTACGTACAAAAAAAGAGAGCATAGGCTCTG
>NZ_LNUO01000168.1:0-7622 GCF_001462175.1 Psychrobacter sp. ENNN9_III | reverse complement strand
TCATTATCAAGTACTTTAGCAAGTTCAGATTTTGGCTGTAGACCCATTACTGAATCTACCTTTTCGCCGTCTTTAAAGACGAATAAAGTTGGGATATTACGGATACCAAAGCGGCTTGCTGCTTGTGGGTTATTGTCTACATCGACTTTGACGATTTTTACTTTACCTTGATAGTCGTTGGCCAAATCTTCTAAGATAGGCGCTATTGACTTACAAGGACCGCACCATGTTGCCCAAAAGTCTACTAAAACTGGGACATCAGATTGCAATACGTCTTGGTCAAAATCTGTATCAGTGGTATTAACAATAAGGTCTGACATAATTATTCTCTCTTGTTGTATCATCTTTTACCAGTAATAGATAAAAGTAGTTTGGTAAATTAAGTATAAATATCTCATTGCTGTACAAGACAAGTGACTTATATTTATCCCATTAATTATCTACTTACGGCTTAAGAAGTATTGAATGGAAGTGAAAATGTGCCATTATATTAGCATGTTTGCCAACTCTTGACAGACAAACGGTGGTTAAAATGCTTAACAACTAGTATTAGTACAATAAATCGAAACACAAATTAACAGACACTACATTTTTGTAGCAGATTGTCCTTATGTTTTAGTCAGTAAAAACGCCTAGACGACTGATTATGCCTTTTTACCTCATTTAAACCTATTTATATAAGTAGCCATTTTTTATGCCTTTTACCGATGATGACATCGCTGCCATGAATTTACAAGAAACTCAGTATCCCTTGGCGTTTTTTCAAAAATTTGCGCAAGAAATTACCGTCTATGAAGATGATGATATTTGGGTAGTAGACAAGCCTGCAGGGCTATTAAGTGTTGATGGTAAGACCTTAAAGGTCAGTTTATTGGCTCGACTTGAACGTGCCAATCCTGATGTAAAACTTATTCATCGTTTGGATATGGATACCTCAGGCCTGCTTATATTTGCAAAAAATTCGGCGGCTCAGACTAATATTAGTAAACAATTCATTGATAGGTTGCCGCAAAAGACCTATCAAGCGCGGGTTTTTGGTACTTGGGAGAGGATAGGGGCAACGGGAAAAATATCCGTGCCCGTAAGATATGAGCCGACAACCAAGCCGCGACATATCGTTGATCATGATTGGAGTAAAAATGCCTTGACCTTGTATGAGGTACTCGCTTATGAACAATGTAACGGTCAAGCAGTCACTCGTGTTGCGCTAAAACCAGTGACAGGACGTAGCCATCAATTGCGCGTGCATATGGTGCATACAGGACATGTCATTATCGGTGATCCCATTTATGCAGAAGGACTGGCACTACAAATTGCACCGCGTCTAAATTTGCATGCCCAGCAGCTACGTCTAAAGCATCCTGTACTTGGCGCTTGGATGGACTGGGAAAGCGCAATACCGTTTTAAACGTGGCGCATCTTTAAGAATATCAAATCAAGTTTAGTGCGTTAATTTAGTAGCGTAGAGAGTAGTAACAGCTATATATTATGAATTTAGGACAATCAGTTACTAAAATAGGATGAGATGATGATCGGTGTTGATTCTATAAAAAATATGACCAAAGCTCGCCTGACGCGATCAAAATCTCAATCGAACGTGACGGCGGATTATGAGGTCTTAATCATTGGTGCTGGTATCTCCGGAATCGGTATGGCGTGTCGCTTGCAGCAAAACCATCAAAAGCTATTCAATAAGGCAAAAAAGCGTGTTAAAGATAAAGCTACCAAGCCATTTATTATATTAGAGAAGCGTGCAGACTTGGGTGGTACATGGGACTTGTTTACTTATCCTGGTATTCGTTCGGACTCTGATGCTTTGACTTTTGGTTATAGTTTTCGTCCATGGTTAGATCATAAGATGCTAGCTAAAGGTGATGACATCAAAAACTATATAGCAGATACCGCGCGCGAGTTTGGGGTTGAAAAACATATACGCTATCAACATGACGTGCAGCAGCTATCATGGTCAAGTATTGCTAAACAGTGGACCGTCGTGGTCAAAAACCATGCCAGCGGTGAAGTATATACGATGACAGCGAAATTTATCGTTGGTGCAACTGGTTATTATGACTATGATGCAGGATATCGACCACATTTTGAGAGTGAGGAACAATTCCAAGGTGATATCGTGCATCCACAGTATTGGCAAGATGTGGATTACAATGATAAAAATATCGTGGTGATTGGTAGTGGTGCGACTGCGATGACCTTAGTACCAGCGCTAGTCGATGAAAATGGTGAGCAATGTGCGCGTCGTGTAACCATGCTACAGCGCTCACCGACTTATGTAGCCAGTGTGCCAGGCGATGATTATGCACTTGACTGGCTAGCGGGTAAGTTTTCACCTTTATCAAGGCATCAGGCATATACCTTACTGCGTACACGCAATGTCCTAATGCAACAAGGTCTGTATCAATTTGCTACTCATGCGCCTAACGTCCTAAAAGCAGTATTAAAACATGGCGTCAAAAAAGAGCTGAAAGGCAGCGGTGTCGATGTTGCTCACTTTATGCCTACTTATAATCCGTGGGATGAGCGTTTGTGTGCGGTACCTGATAGCGACTTATTTACTGCACTACATGGCAAAAGAGCAGAGGTCGTGACCGATCAAATCAGTCATTTTACCAAGACGGGTATCGCCTTAACATCTGGCAAGCATATAGAAGCAGATCTTATTGTGACCGCAACAGGACTCAAGCTCCAGATACTAGGCGGGGCCGCGCTATATGTCGATGGTGAGCTTATCGATGTCGGTGCGCGCATGACTTATAAAGCTGTGATGCTTGAGGGCGTGCCCAATATCGCGATGATGTTTGGCTACACCAATGCGTCATGGACGCTAAAAATAGATCTGGCGTGTCAATATGTGGTCAGAGTACTCAAGCATATGAAAAAGCACCATTATGATGTCGTCTGCCCACAAGCTATAACCGATAAAGAACAGGTGCAATTGCAGCCAGATACGGTTCTTGGTGCGCTATCAGCAGGCTATGTACGCCGTGCAAAAGATGAGCTACCCAAGCAGGGCAATCGCTATCCATGGCAGGTGACGAACAACTATTTAAGTGACCGCATCATGCTTAAATACCGTAAAATCGAAGATAACTGGCTACACTTTACCCGTTAAATATTTATTGATGATCGGTGACGAAATCTGCCACTTGCTTACTTAATATTTGCCAGAGAGTCTCTTGTGCGCTTTTACTACCCCACGCATTATGCGGGCTAAATATCACGCGTGGATGATCGCTCATACTTAATAGTGGGTCATCTGCTGTGATAGGTTCTTGTTCAAAGACATCCGTTGCGTAGCCAAGGATTTGTTCATTATGGACAGCAACCGCTAGGGCTTGGCTATCGACGATGCCGCCGCGAGCGACGTTCACTAGCAAAGGTTGTTTGCTCATTTTTGCTAAGGTGTTTTGATTAATAAGATGCTTAGTCTGCTCATTTAATGGACAGTGCAGACTTATCACATCAGATTGGTCGAGTACCTCTTCAAAGGCGGTATAGTCATCATTACGCGGTGTGCGTCCTTGATGCTCTGCCCACAATACTGTCATACCAAACGCCCGGGCTATTTCGGTCACACGCTTACCGATAGTACCCACACCAATAATCCCTAGAGTCTTATCTTCTAAATCTACAAGAGACACATCAAGCAGACAAAAGTTGCCGTTGTCTCGCCATGTGCCATCAGCCACCTTTTGGTGATAATAAATGCCAGCTCGCATTGCGTTTAGCATAAGCATAAAGGTATGTTCAGGAACGCTTTTGACCGCGTAGCCTGCGACATTATATAAAGTAACGTTGTGCTCTTTACACGCCTCTTGATCGACGTTGTTCATGCCAGTGGCAGTCAGCTGAATGAGCTTAAGTTTAGGGAGATTAGCAATCACGTCAGCAGTAATCTGAACTTTATTGGTAAAGATAATGTCAGCATCTTGGCAGCGCTCAATAATGAGGCTGATGTCTGCAGAGGTGTCATCATAAGTGATATAGTCAGTCACGCCTGCGGGTGCTGGCAAGTCTACGCCATCAGAGAATGTTCCTTTATCTAAAAAAACCGCTTGCATAATTAATCCTTATTTATAAAATTTTTTAATTTATAAAGTCTCTTGTAGTGTTTTTATGACGATGAATAGAATAGGTGGTGTTTGGACATTTTTTCATAAAACAAAGCATACTATTTTGGGTAACAAGATATTATGTGCTGCTTTTGTCAGTAACGACTCAATGTAGCATGCTTTGAGCGAAAATTGAAAAATACGTCAGTAAGCGTAAGGATGTTAGTTGTTATAATGGTTATAGATAATACTAACTTATGGCAACTTATTACTGTAGGTATAATCCTCACCATAAGTTTCGTAAAACACCACTCATTTTATTATCTATATTCCTCATCGATCTGCACTTGAAAAACCAACTTATTGCACGCATTTAGCCGGTAACGTTATATAATGGTGCACTTGACTGGTTTTGCTAAAACGTCGCTTAACTAAGTTAATATATGCATCTTCAAACGATAGTGCTGACTATCGTAACAACTTCATTGTGCTTTATTTAAGAGTAGTACGATGTTGTTGTCGCCCATTTTCTTATCATCTGAGTACAAAAGACATCGCCTTATGACTATCTCCACCGCCTCATTGCATAGTACCGAATTCGCCGTTGGTCAACGCCATTTATCTGACACTGAGTCCGAGCTTGGCTTGGGCGTGGTTATCGATGTAGACGACCGCTGTGTTCATATTTTATTCCCGCAAAGCGAAGAGACGCGAGTGTATGCAAAAAACTCTGCACCGTTGTCGCGTGTCGTGTTCAAGGTTGGTGATAGTATCAGTGATCAGCAAGGAAATAGCTATACGGTCACTGCGGTTGATGAGGTGATGGGCGTGCTCAAATATAGTGTCGATGAGCACGAAAAAGGTATTATGGAAACTCGACTTGCGGCAAATATCACTTTGGCAAAGCCACTTGAAAGGCTGTTGGCGGGTCGTATCGAGCGCGGAGACTGGTATGAGCTGCGTCAAGATATATTGCGTATGCAATCAGCGCTGGCAGGACATCCGTTAAAGGGTTTGATGGGAGCGCGTGTCGATATTATTGAACATCAGCTGTATATCGCCCACGAAGTCGGTAAGCGTATTGCGCCGCGTGTACTGCTTGCCGATGAAGTAGGCCTTGGTAAAACCATCGAGGCGGGTCTTATTATTCATCAGCAGCTCTTAACCGGTAAAGCTGAGCGCGTTTTAGTATTGGTTCCTGATAGTTTGCAATATCAATGGATGGTTGAATTACGCCGCCGCTTTAACCTAAACTTTGCTTTGTTTGATTTGGTCCGTACTGCAGCGATTAAAGAGCATGATCCTGAGCAAAATGTGTTTGCTACAGAGCAATGCATCATCGCTGGCATGGATCTGCTACTTGACCATCCTGACTTATATGATCAAGCGATAGAGGCCGGGTTTGATTTGTTAGTCGTCGATGAGGCGCATCATTTGCACTGGGATGAAGCAGCGGGCGGCAACGAAAAATATGACTTAGTGGCTGACTTCGCTGAAGAAACGCCTGGTGTGATGTTGCTAACGGCTACGCCTGAGCAGCTGGGCGTACAAAGTCATTTTGCGCGCTTGCGTTTGCTCGACTCCGATCGCTTTGATGATTTGGATGAGTTTGTTGCCGGTCAAGAAGCCTTTGCTGAAACTGCGGCAGTGGCTAGGGTTTTAATTGACGATAAGCCGTTAAATGACGGACAAATCGCTGCATTAACTGCCTTATTGAATTTAAATGACGATGAGTTGGCAACGATTAATGAAGATGACAAATTACGTACTTATGCCCTTAATGAGCTATTAGATCGTCATGGCACAGGGCGGGTTTTGTTCCGTAATACTCGTGAGAGTGTTAAAGGGTTCTATGGACGTAGCAGTCAGCCATATCCATTACCATTACCTGAGGCGTGGCAGGACAGCTATCAAACCAATGGCAAGCTGCGTGAACAGCTGTGGGGTGAAGAAAACCAGCCCGATGGCGGCTGGCTAGAAGATGATCCACGTGTGCCATGGTTGATTGATATATTAAAAGGTGAGCTTAAACAAGAAAAAGTCTTACTGATTGCTCGTAGTGGTGCAACCGTAGAAAGCTTAGAGGCAGTATTGCGTTTACATGCTGGTATTAAGACTGCCATTTTTACTGAGCAGATGACTCTACTTGAGCGTGACCAAGCGGCAGCATTCTTCGCCGATAGTGAAGGCGCGCAGATATTGTTGTGTTCAGAGATTGGCTCTGAGGGCCGTAATTTTCAGTTTGCAAGTCAGCTGATACTGTGGGACCTGCCTGCCAATCCAGATACGTTAGAGCAGCGTATTGGTCGCCTAGATCGTATTGGGCAAACACAGCAAATCAAGCTACACGTTCCTTATGTACAAGGGACCGCGCAAGAGCGTCTATATCAGTGGTATAGCAGCGCACTAAATATGTTCAATCAGATATCTCCGACTGCTCAAAGCGTGCAAGAACAGTATATTCAAACGCTCAAACCGCTACTTGAAGGCGCTGATAGCGCTGAAAACCGTGCTGCTTTGCAAGACCTCATTGCTGAAGCACTACAAATGCGTTTGGCGCTAGAAGCGCAGCTGCAAGCAGGGCGTGATCGTCTGCTCGAATACAACTCATGCCGTCCACGCGTCGCTGGGCGTATTGCAGATGCGATGCATGATTTTGATGCTCATAATGTACTACCGCCCTTTATTGAGCGCTTTTTGGCATCAGCCAATGTCGATTACAGTATCCAGCGCGATGGTTCTTGGGTGCTTGCACCGCTTGATAGCACCGAAGTTAGTGAGTATATTGAAGGGTTGCCACTTGGTGATGAAGAAGGTATGACGTTGACCTTTGATCGCAATCTTGCGCTGCAGCGCGAAGACATCGATTTTGTCACCCATGAACATCCATTGATGCGATCGATTTATGAGCTTGCCAGCACGAGTACCTTTGGCAATACGACGGTAGCGATGCTCAAGAGCAATGCCATTCCTCAAGGTATGATTATGCTTGAGGTTCATTTTAGGGTTGAAGCGATTGCGCCAAAGTTACTTAACCTACCAGCTACTCTACCTACTCAGAACATTCGTGTCTTTATCAGTGAGCAAGGAAGTGACTTGTCTGCGCGTATCAGTAGCGAGATGATTATGCCACATATTGACCGTTTGGATAAAACCCGCGCGCGCCAAGTCGTCAAAGTACGCAGTGATGTGATTGAGAGTCGTTATTATGAAGCTGAGGAGATCGCACGAGCACAGTTAGCGGACATTGGTGAGCAAGCAAGTGCACGCTTTAACCAGCAATGGTCACGTGAGATCAAACGTCTCAAGCACCTGCAAACTATTAACCCTAATGTGCGTCCTGAAGAAGTTGAGCGTCTAGAGCAGTTGCAAGCGCAAGGTGAGCAAGCGCTAGCAAATTTATCACTAGTACCGGATTCTATTCGTGTACTAGTTACCGTGAAGCCATAACTATCGTAAGCATGGTCGAAAGAGGTATTGAGTAGCGTCTCTTTTTTTACATCATTATTCATTCAATAATTTATATTACAATGACGTAGAGTTTATTTATATATT
>NZ_LNUO01000167.1:0-4533 GCF_001462175.1 Psychrobacter sp. ENNN9_III | reverse complement strand
TTATATATTCATATAAATAAACTCTAACCTAAGTAGTCAAGTTAATGCGAGTGAGTAAGCGTGTGGCAACTGGTCAAAGCCTACAATATTGGTTAAGATGTTTTCTATTTTACAGTCAAACACCGTTTCTAAGTGACAAACAAGCTCCCTTACGCGCTCACGTATTAACACTGCTCTCCAGTAATGGTCGCTCAAAAACAAGGAAAATTACTGCCATGTCCTATTATTCACAACTGATTGATGAGTTGCTCGCTACAGTGGCACTTATCGAAGTCAGTCCAGATGTGTTTGAAGGCAAAAGCCATGATTACGTTGGTACGCGTATATTTGGCGGGCAAGTACTTGCTCAAGCTATGATGGCCGCAGCTCATACATTAAATACAGATAAGCCTTGTCACTCGCTACATGGTTATTTTTTGCGCGGTGGTGATATCAATCAACCAGTGATTTATCAAGTAAGGCGCTTACGTGACGGCCGTAGCTTGTCAGCACGCGAAGTGACGGCGATTCAGTATAAACAAGTCCGTGGTAAGCCGCCTGTTGAACAGGTCATATTTTCGATGATTGCCTCATTTGCACCAATGGAAGAGGGTTTAGAGTATCAAGAAAACATGCCTGTTTATCCACCACCTGAAGATTTACAGACTGAGCAAGATCTAAAAGAGAGTTATGTGGGCAAAGTACCAGATGCGCTCAAAGCTCGTTTTATGCGTCGTCGTCATGTGGAGATTAAGCCTGTCAAACCGCGTGACCCTATAAATCCTGTGCCAACCAAACCCAAACAAGCCAGCTGGTTACGCATACGTGAATTAGGCTCGCAACCAGTTGCGATTCAACAAGCGCTATTGGCATTTTCTTCTGATTTTTATCTAGTGGGAACGGGGCTTATGTCCCATGGCATCAGCTTTATGACCAGTGGCCTACAAGCGGCTAGCATTGATCATTCAATGCACTTTCATCGCAGTTTTGATGTAAATGATTGGCTGTTATATGACATGTGGAGTGATACAACATCCAATGCGATGGGGCTAAACCACGGTCAGTTTTGGCAGGATGGTAAGCTGGTTGCTACTGTGCAACAAGAGGGTTTGATGCGTCTGCGCGTTCCAAAGTCTTAAAAAGTCTTAAGCGCAGCACCATCCTAAATTTTAACCTTCTATGATTTTCCCCATTGCGCGAGGTAGCCCAATCCTAAATTTTAACCTTCTATGATTTTCCCCATTGCGCGAGGTAGCCCAAGGCTGTCTTGCGCTTTTTGTTCGGTGAGCCACTTAAAGACAGTTTCAGCATCACCTAGTCTCTTGTTTAGCTCAGTTGCCTGCGTCGCATCGATCGTCAATTTTTTCGGCGTCAAATACCAATGAAAATGAGTCAGTGAATGCTTAATCGGTGCGTCAGTCAGTAAAGTATTACTAACTGATTTTGCTACCAGCTCATTTTTCATCAGCCATTCATTAATGATTTGCTCAGCGGTGGTAAATTCCGCTTCGTATACTCTTTCATTACTACAGACATCATTTGCTACGTTTGATAACTTATCATCGTTCGCAACTTGTTTTTTATCAATCGTCTTGCTATTCACTTTGCCTTCAATTTTTTCTACAAACTGCAAAGGCAAACTCCACAGTCCGCCCCAAATACCGTTATCGGGGCGCTGTAGCCATAAGATGTTACCACCTGCATCTTTAATTAATAGCGCATTGCTAAACTTGCTTGGTTTGGGCTGTTTTTTCGCCTTAACAGGATACTCAGTCTCACGACCTTGTGCATGTGCCAAGCAATCATCTTGTAGTGGACACAATAAGCAAGCAGGTTTGCTACGCGTACATAAGGTTGCGCCCATATCCATCATAGCTTGCGCAAATAAACCTGAACTCTCTTTTGGCGTTAAACGCTCAGCCAATGCCCACAGCTCTTTAGTCGTCGCTGATTTGGTAATATCGCCATCGATCGCTGCCCAGCGTGTCAGCACGCGTTTAACGTTACCATCACAGATGACGCCATAACGATGTAGTCCCATCGCCATAATTGCCCCAGCGGTCGATGGCCCAACGCCGGATATCGCTTCCCAACCTGCCAAGGTTTGCGGCAATTCGCCAGTTTCATCGATTACGTCGACTAACTGTTTAGCACCTTTATGCAGATTGCGCGCGCGCGCATAGTAGCCTAGACCCGCCCAATGCTCCGCGACTGTATCCCAATCCGCTGCTGCCAAATCTTGCACCGTTGGGAATGACGCCATAAAACGCGCAAAATAGGGTAGTACAGTAGTCACTTGTGTTTGCTGGAGCATGACTTCCGATAACCAAACGACATAAGGATTGGGCGTATCGGTTTGATGCTGTTGCCAAGGTAAATCGTGGCGACCATTTTCGGCAAACCAATCGAGAAGGCGTGGGGCAAAGGTGTTTAGTGATTTGGATGCATAGTTGAAATAGGGTTCTGAGTTAACGGTTGTTTGAGTCATAGGATTTTTTAATTATCACTTGAGGTTATTAATTCTATTTTACCACTACATATTCTATGAGTTGGGTTTGTATGATTTACTATGAGAATTAATGATTAGATACTGTACTGTTATTAGCAAAGCACCATGCTCTCTATGCAGCTTACATACTAAAGTTTTCAAAAGGATTGATGAATTTGAAGCCATACGTCAAAACGCTTATTAATGCTGCGTAACCAGAAATTTTAAGGATATTCTCTCGTAAGGATTTAAGGTTATCTATACCATACTTATGAACAACATTGGCTAAATCAGATAATGCTTCAATTTCAAAATTATTAATAACAATTTCACTTAATGAAGTTATATTTATTTGTTCGATAATATCACTTGGGTAATTGAATGCAGCCATTGCTACGATACTTAAAAAGGGAATCGAGTATAAAATATAATCGCTAATAGGGTGTGACTCATAAACTTTGAATAACTCCCTAAACTTGAGATAATGCACTATTTTGTATGCAATGTCCTGAGCAACTATCAACGCTATAACAAACATCATGTAAAGAAATTTGACTACTAAAACAAGAATAGTTATAAAAAATAGTAAAGTGAGCAGCCAAGTATAAAAAACTGTTTTCCCAACATCTGACTCATTTTTTGCGACGAAATACATAATAAATGGTGGGATAAAGGTTAAGAACAGAGTTGTATACAATGCAGTATTATAAAAAACACTTCTTAAAATTAGAAATAAACCCAAACTAAGTCCATAATAAATGAATGAAAATCTATTTTCATGGAACCACCACTTAAGCTCGTAATTCATATATAAACTCAAATTTTTGTAGGATGAACCCAGCGCGCTGTTAAATAATCTTAAGCACTACTTCCGATTCTTCCGCGCACGCTTTTTACGTAAACGCTTTTCCTCTAACTTAGCTTCTTTTTTCGCTTCAGCCTGTGCGCGTATCTCTTCTACCAATAACAGCTCTGCTTCACGCATTTTTGGCGTCTCTAAAGTAATGCGCCCCAATATGCCGCTGCGCAGCTCATTGATGAGTATCTCCGACATACGGTAGGTATCAACGATGCCACCTTTTTTTAACAGGCCTCGGTTACGGCCAGCAACTTCGAAAAACTCCCAATCAGTCTGTGGTAGATCTTCAATTTTGTAGCGTTCTTTAAGCAGCTCAGGATAAGCTTCAATTAAATATTCAGCGGTGTAACCTGCCACATCAGCAAAGTCAAAAGCCGTATCTTTAATACCACCCGTAGCCGCCAAGCGGTAGCCTGAATTTGGGTTTTCTATTTTTGGCCAGAGCATACCAGGTGTATCATAAAGCATGATGTCGTTATCGATTTTGATCAGCTGCTGAGATTTAGTCACGGCAGGTTCATCGCCTGTTTTAGCGATACTACGTCCCGCTAAACTGTTAATCAAAGTCGATTTACCGACGTTTGGTATGCCCATGATCAGCACTTTGATCTGACGTCCCGTACCGACTTTATTGGGGATTAGCCGCTTACACAGCTCGACAATTTTATGTACGTTGTTGGATTTGTTATCATCAAAAGCGATGGCTTTTACTTGATCATGACTTTCTAAATACTCAATCCACGCTTGCGTTTGGTCAGGGTCGGCGAGGTCTGCTTTATTGAGTATTTTGATGACGGGTTTTTGTCCACGTAGCGCTGCGACCATAGGGTTTTCGCTACTGTATGGAATGCGTGCATCGATGACTTCGATGACGACATCCATCTCTGGCATAATCTCTTTGATTTCGTTACGGGCTTTGTTCATGTGCCCGGGGAACCACTGGATACTAGCGTTACTCATTGATATAACAACCTTCTTTAAATGGAGTGCCAAAAGTAGAACGATATATTTTTACTTTTATGATAAGGTCAAGTTTACTACACAATGAGGGGTTGAATGCGTCTAAAGTCGTTTGCTTGTTTTATTTTAATTTGTCCAAACGCACTATTGCAAAAGGTGCGTCTTAAAAAAGGTCTAGGTTAGGTAAGAATTTACACGCTTAATAAAGGGTTTCTTATACAAAAAAAGCGAAGCATGAATATCATGC